>PKYJ01000163.1 GCA_003132605.1 Peptococcaceae bacterium
GGTCGAGGTCGTCGTGGACCCCCAGCAGGTCGGCCGCGGCCAGGTTGAAACGGCGCAGCAACGGCCGCACCGCCTGACCGCTCAGGTTCATGAAGGTCAGCGGCTGTACCAACGCCACCGCGGCGCCTTCGACATCTGCAGCGCAGAAGCGCGCCATACCCCGGTTCGTGGTCCAGGCCGCATCCTTGATGCCCCTGGCGGAAGCGATCCCGGCCACCACCCGGTAGCCGGCGTTGTGGCGGGTATTAGCATAGCTCGGCCCGGGGTTCCCCAGGCCGCAGATCATCTTCTCGATTGGCTGCTGAGCGCCACGGGCGAACAGGCCACGCAGCCGCCCCAGCATCTATTCCTCTTCCCCGGCAGGCTCCGCAGCCGTTTCCTCGCCCTCAGCCGGCTTCTCCTCGACCGCCGGCGGCATCAACAGGACGATGATGCTGTCCGGTTCGGTGATGATCTTCAGATCGGGCGGAACCGTCAACTCACCCACGGTCAACTGGTCGCCAATTTTCAGGCCGCTGATATCGGCGGTGATCATATCGGGCATCTGGGTCGGCAAGCAGGAAACGGTGACCTCCCGCAGCAGGTGCTGGAGGATGCCGCCATCCTTGGCGCCGGGCGCCTCACCCACCAAGTGCAGCGGAATCTCCGTTTCAATCACCTCGGTCAGCGATACCTGGAGGAAATCGGCGTGCATGATGGTCCGCCGTATCGGGTTGCGCTGGACCTCCCGGAGCATCACCGGGAAAGACTGGGTCTCCAGTTGTAGGTTGATCAGCGTGCTGCCGGTGCTGTGCGCAGCCAGGATGTTGTGCAGATCCTTCTCCGGCATCGCGATCAGGACGTTGCCGGCATCCTTGCCGTAGACCACCGCAGGCAGCACCCCCCGGCGGCGCAGGGCCTTGACGCTTCCCTTAGAACCGCGCGGCCTCACTTCAACGCGCAGGGCAATACTTTCCATTCCAATACATCTCCTTCACCATCAACAGAATCGGGCGGGCATAAATGAGGGTCCCCGTGGTGGGAATCCTTTCCCTAGTTTAGTCTGATCCTTGTGTAAAATCAAGCCTGTGCTTCATTCTTTCTCACTCCGGTGAAAATTTCTTGAACAGGATTGGCTTCTGCCGTCTATCACGCCAGTTCGAGACCGCCTGACGGTCACAAACGGGAACGATATACATATAATAGCATGGATTATATTTCCTGGAAAGGAGCTGTCAAGATGTTCGCTCAACTATCGAGCTACAAAGGCGATCGAATCGTTGTCGAATTAGCCAACGGAAAACAGTTGGCGGGTGCCGTCATAGAAGTTGACCAGAATTATCTACGCATGGAAACCGCTGAGGGAATCTGCGTCGTTCTTATTTCAGCAATCCAGGTCATCTGGGAAAAGACGGGTGATTCTCCGGCCGAAGAGATTGCCTACCAGTCCATGGCTGTTCAGGATAAAAAAATACAACCCGATCTCGAACAGATGTGCACTCTGATGCATGCCCGTCCATGTACCATGGCGTTCTCTCAGCCCTGCACCCAGGCCTATGCCCAGCCGTGCTACCAGATGTTCGGCCAGCAGCCGTGCTACCAGATGTTCGGCCATCCCTGTCCCCAGGCCTATGCCCAGAACTGTCCCCAGGCGTTCGCGCCCCAACCATACGAAGACCCATGCTACCACCGGTTTGGACACTTCGGACGCCCCTGCTATGGATTATTCGGCGGCTTTCCTTTTCCACATCCCTACCCCTATCCGCCCTACCCCTATCCACCCTATCCCTACCCGCCCTACCCCTATCCCTATAATGAACAGGCGGATGAAGCGGCCCAGCAAACGCAGGTCAAGACCGAGATTGACAAAGAAGCGCAGAAATAGCGCCACCAGCAAGAAGATTCTTACTGCCATGCTCCATTTTTTACTGAAGAAACCCCAGAATTTATTTTTCTGGGGTTTCTGAGGTCATCTGTGGAAAGTCGTCCGGGTACGCTGATATCAGTTTTCAGACTGTCTTCAGGCGATCTTGCTGCCCGGCCTGGTCAGTTCCTCCACGATGTGGGCCGGCGCCTGGTCATAGTGGGAGAACTGCATGGTGTGGTTGCCGCGGCCCTGGGTGATGGAGCGCAGGGTAGTGGCGTAGCCGAACATCAACTCCAGCGGCGCCAGGCCGCGGATGATCTGCAGGCCGTTCTGCTGCTCGGTCTCCTCGATCTTGCCGCGCCGGGAGTTGAAGTCGCCGATCGCGTCTCCCATGTACTCCTGGGGCACGACCACCTCGATCTTCATCACCGGCTCCAGGATCACCGGACGGGCCTTGGATGCGGCGTTGTGAAAGGCCATGGAGGCGGCCAGCTTGAAAGCGATCTCCGAGGAGTCCACATCATGGTAGGAACCGTCGGTGACGGTAGCCTGGATATCCATCATCGGACTGCCGCTCACCAGTCCCTTCTGCATGGCCTCCCGGATGCCGGCGTCGATGGCCGACATATATTCCTTAGGAATCGACCCACCGGTGGTCTTGTCGACGAACTTGTAGCCCTCACCGGTTGCCAGGGGTTCCAGTTCCAGCACCACGTGGCCGTACTGCCCGTGGCCGCCGCTCTGCTTGACGAACTTGCCCTCGGCCTTGGCTGACCGGGTGATGGTCTCCTTGTAGGCGACCTGGGGCTGGCCGATCACGGCGTTGACGTTGAACTCACGCTGCAACCGGTCGATAATTATTTCCAAGTGCAGTTCGCCCATGCCGGAGATCAGGGTCTGCCCGGTTTCCGCATCCACGCGGATGCGGAAGGTCGGGTCCTCCTCCGCCAGCCGGTGCAGGGCGATGCCCAGCCGGTCCTGGTCCTCCTTGGTCTTGGGCTCGATGGCGCTGGAGATCACCGGCTCCGAGAACTCCATCTGCTTCATCAGCAGTGGGTGGTCCTCGCCGCACAGGGTGTCTCCGGTCGCCGATTCCTTGAGCCCGATGATGGCCGGGATCTCGCCGGCATAGGCCGCAGAGATGTCCTTGCGGCAGTTGGCGTGCATCTTCACCAGCCGCCCGATGCGCTCCCGGCACATCTTGGTGGCGTTGTAGACGGTCTTGCCGGCTTCCAGGGAGCCGGAGTAGATCCTGATAAATGACAGTTTCCCGTACGGGTCAGTCTGGATCTTGAACACCATGGCCAGCAGCGGCGCCTCATCGTCTGCGGCGGAGATCATGATCTCTCCGCTATCCGGGTTGGTCACCGTGACTGCGGGCATATCCAGCGGCGAGGGCAGGTAGTCCACCACCGCGTCCAGCAGTAGCTGCACGCCCTTGTTGCGCTTGGAGGAGCCGCACAGCACCGGCACGATCTGCCGGGTCACAGTGCCCTTGCGGATGGCGGCTATGATCTCCTCCTCGGTGATCGGTTCACCGCTCAGGTATTTCTCCATCAGGCGGTCGTCAACTTCGGACAGGGTCTCCAGCAGGTGCTCACGGTAGAGCCGTTTCTGCTCCCGCAGTTCCTCCGGAGTCTCCGATTCCTCAATGATCTCGCCCAGGTTATCCTTGTAGTAGATGGCCTTGTCCCGGACCAGGTCGATCATGCCCCGGAAGCCATCCTCGCTCCCGATAGGGATCTGCACCGGAACCGCCTTTACATGGAGACGGTCGCAGATCATCGCCAGCGACCGGTAAAAATCCGCTCCGATGCGGTCCATCTTGTTCAGGTAGGCGATGCGCGGGATGCCGTGGGTGTCGGCGTGCCGCCAGACCGTTTCCGACTGGGGCTCCACGCCCGCCACCGCATCGAAGACCGCGACGGCGCCGTCCAGCACCCGCAGGCAGCGCTCCACCTCTACGGTGAAGTCCACGTGGCCAGGGGTGTCGATCAGGTTGATCTGGCAGTCCCGCCAGACACAACTGATGGCGGCGGAGGTGATGGTGATCCCCCGCTCCTGCTCCTGTACCCGCCAGTCCATGGTGGCCGCACCGTCGTCCACCTCGCCCATCCGGTGCGTCAGCCCGGTGTAGTAGAGGATGCGCTCGGTGGTCGTGGTCTTTCCGGCGTCGATGTGCGCCATGATGCCGATATTGCGAATCTTATCCATTTGGTATTCGCGTGCCATGCTGTTCACCTCTTGCTTGCAGTGCGCCTCTCGACCCTCTCGCAGGCCTCCGGCGTTTCTGTCGTATTTGATCCGGAATTTGGCTGTCCTTTTGCCTTTCTCCGGCTCCTATTCTGCCCCCTGTGGGCGCCCCGGGTGTTTTGACAGATGACTACCCGCTCTAATTTCCCCGCTTCTTTGAAGCGGTGGGATAAGAGCAGCTGTCACTGCATTAACGATTTCTAAGGCTTCAGTGGGGTCCATTATACCCCACTGAAGCCAAGAACTCGTTGAACCGGGGTAAAGATTATGTAAAGTTTGTGTTGACATTTGGAGTGTTGCAGCAACAGCTTCCTGCATTTAAGACCGGTCGGGACAGGCAAAATAAAAAAAGCGCTGTTTGGCGCCGCCTGGTTTGCTCTCATTTGGCTGACCATGCTTGATCCTTCACCTGACCGCTGTGCAACGAATAGCCGTAAACCACAACACACTCCATATTATAACCCGAAGACAGGCCATTATGCAATAGCCAATCTGAAAATAATTAGCAGGATATGAAATTATTTATCGGTATTATCCTCTACGCATGGAGCACTGACCCCGAACAAAAGATGTGCATAGAGCGGCAGCCGGGCCAATATATTTTATAAGGTTACCCCTGTCAAGAAAAGGGAGGTTATTATATGCGCAAAAGCCATCAGTTCAAGTCGCTATCCGTCATCAGCCTGGACGAGGGGCGGGAGATCGGGCGCATCCGGGACCTGGTGATCAACCCCCAGACCTCGGAGGTGGCGGCGATCATCGTGCAGCGCCGCGGCCTGTTCGGGGAGCAGAAGGTGATCCCCTTCGCCCGGGTGGTCAGCGTGGGCAACAATGCCCTGACCGTACAGAAGATTGCCAACGCCGAAAGGATCACCAGCCTGCCCCAGATCCTCGGTCTGATCAAGGAAGATGTGCGCCTCAAGGGAGTGCGGGTGATCTCCGAGGGTGGCGCCGCCCTCGGCCACGTGGAGGAGTTTTACGTGGACACGACGACCGGCAAGATCACCGCCTTCGAGGTGAGCGGCGCTCCCGGGGAGGGCTTCCTGAAGGGGAAGGCCATACTGCCAGCCGGGGAGGTGCGCACCATCGGGAAGGACATCCTGATCGTGCGGAACGGGGCCGAGGAGAGCCTGACCCGCAGTGAGAGCAAGTTGGCCGAAAGCATGAAGAGCCTGAAGGATGGCACCAACCGCCTGGTTCAAAAGGTGCGGGACATCCACATCCCGGGCGAGGAGAAAGAAGAACCTTCAGAGTCTGCAACCCAGGCGCCGCTTGAACCCGGCGGTGCCATGTCCGGTGGACATGGCGCGGAACCAGAACCGCCCCAGAACGTGCAGAACGGCACAGCCAGAGAGGCCGGGCCGCCGGAAAAATAAAAGCCACGGATGTTGTCCGGAGCGAACTCGACTTTGCATAGCAACGGTATTGCCGGTTGGCGCGCCCTGAGTACCGGAGAGCCACAGGCACGGGATCACTCGAATAGCTTGCTGACGGACAGGTCTTCGTGGATCCTGATGATCGCCTCGCCCAGCAGCGGCGCCACGGTCAGCACCTTGACCTTGGAGAAGGGCTGAACGGGGATGGTGTTGGTGACCACCACCTCTTTCAGCGGTGAGGCCTCGAGGCGCTCCTTGGCCGGCTCCGAGAAGACCGGATGGGTGCAGCAGGCGTAGACCTCCTTCGCCCCGTGCTCCAGCAGGGCCTCTGCTCCCTGGGCGATAGTTCCGGCGGTATCGATCAGGTCATCCACGATGATAGCGGTCCGGCCATTCACCTCGCCGATGATGTTCATGATCTCGGAGACGTTGGGCGTAGGCCGGCGCTTGTCGATGATGGCGATGGAAGCCCCCATCCGGTTGGCAAAATCCCGGGCGCGGGTCACGCCTCCAACATCCGGGGAGACCACCACCACTCTGCCCAGGTCGAGTCCCTTAAAATATTCGGCCAGAATCGGCACCGCCGGCAGGTGGTCCACCGGAATGTCGAAGAAGCCCTGGATCTGCCCGGCATGCAAGTCCATGGTGACCACGCGGGACGCTCCCCCGGCGGTGATCAGGTTGGCCAGCAGCTTGGCGGTGATCGGCACCCGAGCCTTCAGCTTGCGGTCCTGGCGGGCGTAGCCGTAGTAAGGAAGGACGGCGGTGATACGCCGCGCCGAGGCCCGGCGCAGGGCGTCCATCATGATCAGCAACTCCATGACATTCTCATTGGCCGGATAGCAGGTGGACTGGATCAGGAAGATATCTGCCCCCCGAACGCTCTCCTCGATGCTGACGTTGATCTCGCCGTCGCAGAAGCGGCCGACCTTGATGTTGCCCGGAGCGATGCCCAGATAGTCGGTGATCTCCAGGGCCAGCTCCGGGTTGGCATTACCCGTAAAGATCTTGAGTTTCTTGGCGTACAGAATCACTTCCGTCCCCCTCTTGTGCCTCTCCGGGTACCCCCAGATTTACTCATCCCGTTTCAAACCCTTTCAACAGGCGTCAGATGCCGATCGTTAAAATGTTTTTCATTCTTTGCTTTTAGTTTCTTCCGGCTTCTGACCTCTTGCATCCGACATCCGTTTCCGCCTCCAGCCCGGGATCACCACCTGCCGGCTCCGCTCCACCGCCAGGGACCCTTCCGGAACGTCCTTGGTGATCGTGGAACCAGCCCCGGTGACCGCCTCGGGGCCGATGCTCACCGGGGCTATCAGGTTGGTGTTGCTGCCGATAAATGCCCCGTCCCCGATCTGCGTCCTGTGCTTGCTGACGCCGTCGTAGTTGCAGGTGATGGTGCCGGCCCCGATATTGACGTCGGCGCCGATCACCGTATCCCCCACGTAGCTGAGGTGCGGGATCTTGCTCCCGGGGCCCACCTGGGTCTGCTTCAGCTCTACGAAGTCGCCGACCTTGACCCCCCGGGCCAGCTCGGTGCCCGGCCGCAGGTAGGCGAAGGGCCCGATCTGGCAGCCGTCGCCGGCGGTGCTTCTTATCAGCAGCGAGGACTGTACAGTCACGCCATTGCCCAGGGCCGTGTCCACCAGACGCGTCCCCGGCCCTATCACACAGTCGGCGCCCACCTGAGTGGCGCCCTCCAGGAAGCAGAACGGGTAGATCACGGTGTCCCGTCCCACATCCACCCCGCGGTCGATGTAGGTGACCGCCGGGTCGATGATGGTGACGCCGGCGTCCATCAGCCGCTCGCACTCCCGCTGGCGGAAGATGCGCTCGGCAGCGGCCAGATCCCGGCGGGTGTTGATCCCCGCCGTCTCTGCAGACGGAGCCGTCAATGCTGCCACCGCCCGGCCAACCCGGCGCAACAGGTCGATAACGTCGGTCAGGTAGTATTCGCCCTGGTTATTGTCCGGGCTCAGCCCCATGACGGCTTCTTCCAGGGCTGCCCGGTCAAAAGAGTAGGTACCGGTGTTGATCTCCTTGATCTCTTTCTGCGCGGGCGTGGCATCGCCGTCCTCGACGATCGCCGCCACCAGGCCCGAGGTGTCCCTGACAATACGGCCATAGCCGGATGGGTCGTCGAAGATGCTGGTCAGGATACAGGCGCCGGCCGACGCCTCCCGGCGGGTTGCCAGCAGCCGGGTGAGGCTGCCGGGGGTGAGCAGGGGCGTGTCACCACAGAGCACCAACAGGTCGCGGCAGTCGGACGCCACCTGCGGCAGCGCCTTAGCCACTGCATCGCCGGTGCCCCGCTGCGGTTCCTGTAATACATACCTGTAGCCGTCGCCCAGGGCCTCCCGCACCAGGGCGGCGCCGGCGCCGATGACGATCACCACTTCTGTAATACCTGCCGCCGCTACGGCGTCAAGTACATATCTGATCAGGGGCGCCCCGGCGCAACGGTGCAACACCTTGGGAAGAGCGGACTTCATCCGCTTCCCCTGTCCCGCCGCCAGGATCACTGCTGCCGTTGAGCTCATAAAAAAACGAGTCCCCTCTCGTGTCGAACGTGGGTGACAGGCCTTCTCCCTATTATTTTTCTCCAAATGGTAGTAAAAATCCTTTTATACATGAAAAAACAAAAAAAGGGACCTTTAAATCCCCCTAGAAAGTCTGAGCGCTAAATCCCTGGCGTGAGTTGAGAGCCCCGCAATTCCCACTTCCCGCTGCTCACTTCTCAATTACACGGCCTCGGCGTAAGCCTTGAGCACGGCGCTCTGGATCACATCCCGCGCCCCCGCCGAGATCGGATGAGCGATGTCCCGGAATTCCCCGGCAGGTGTACGGCGGCTGGGCATGGCCACAAACAGCCCGTTCTGCCCTTCCACCACTTTCACGTCATGCACCACAAAAGCGCCATCGAAAGTCACGGAGCAAATAGCTTTCATCTTGCCATCCTGGCTCAACCTGCGGATCCGAACATCTGTCACCGTCAACCTGGCCATCCCTTTCCGATTTTTTCAAATTCCCCGGAGGTATGCTTCTGCGCACGATAATTCTCCACGGAAAGGGTAATTCCTGCTATGTAATGAATATTTTACATCCTGGTTTAAGGGGCGAGCAAGCGGCGGGCCAGGTCGAGGTCCGAGATCTTGTCCACGTCCACCCCGATCTCGGGGTAGTCGCTGATCACCGCCGCCCCGCGGTAACCCACCAACCCGGAGATCCGCCGCTCCGCCATGGCGATGGTCAGGAAACCGAAGAGATAGGCAAACAGGAAGCCCGGACCGACCAGCCGGGCCATGGCCAGCGGCTTCTTGCGGAGGCGGATGAAGTCCTCGGCCTTTGGCAGGACCTCCCCGATGATCGACCGGCGCACCAGGAACAGGTTGCCCCCGGTGAACACTCCGTCCCGCAGCCTGGCATAGGTGCGCTTGACCCCGGGAAAACGGGCCTCGGCCTTCTGCCGGGTGGTGATCGGGTAGTAGAAATCCGCCTCCCGCTGGCAGCACTGCCTGAGGAAGCCGCTCACGGCGCCGGCGGTCAGAAAGGGGATGTCCCCGGTACAGGACAGGACCCAGTCCGCAGCCGGGTGCGCGCCCAGAGGGCACCCGGCGGTCTCCAATGCCGCAACACCGGAGGCCAGGCTGCTCAGGGGCGAATCTCCGGGTGCGACGAACAGCAGCCCCGACGGCTGACAGCAGGCCTTCTGCAGTGAGGCATCCCCCACCAGGACGATCTTGCCGACTTCCGGACAACCCCTCAGGGCCTCGATCACGTAGTCGACCATGGGACGCCCCCCGATAGTCAGCAGGGCCTTGTTCCCCGTCGCGCCCGCAAGCGGGCACCCGGGCGGAGCGCCGGCCTGTGATGAGGCCTTTTTCCTGCCGGCGGGAGCATCCGCTTTCAGGGTGCCTCCGCCGGCCAGCACCACCACATCAACCTTGCTGATCATCGCCGTCTACTCCCTCGGGCTGGTTCCTGCGGATGGTCTCCAGCAGGCTGTTTTCGGCTTTTTCAATGTGCTCCCAGGCAGTGTGCTGAGCCTTGGAGATGTTCCGGTCAGCCACCGCCTCCACGATCCTGCGGTGCTCATCCAGGGCCTCCTTCGGCCGGCCGGGAAAAGCCAGGGAGACCGACCGGAAGCGCTGGATCTCATCCTGCAAGTTGCTGAGCATCTGAACCAGGCGCTGGTTCCGGCTGCTCTGGTAGAGGTAGTCGTGAAAACTGGTATCGAACTCCACGAACTTCGGCGGATTGCCCCCGTCGACGTTCTCCGCAAACTGCGCCAGAATCCGCTCCAGGTTCTCCAACTCCTCGCCGGTGATCCGCTCCGCCGCCAGCCCGCAGGCCAGGGCCTCCAGGGAGGCCCGCACCTCGAACACGTCGGTGATATTCTTCATGGAGATCCCCGCCACGTAAGCCCCCTTGCGCGGCACCATGACCAAGAATCCTTCCAGCTCCAGCTTGCGGATCGCCTCCCGGACCGGAGTCCGGCTGACGCCCAACTCCTCCGCCAACTGGATCTCCATCAGCCGTTCGCCCGGTCTCAGAGTGCCGTTGATGATCGCCTCCCGCAGGCCGTCAAAGACGACCTCCCGCAGCGGCTTGTATGAGTCCAGCCTGACCGGCACCAGCCTGCGCTCCTGCTTTGCCATCGCTCCGCCTCCTCTCGTTATCCTTCTGATCTGACCTGACAGTTGCTACATCTATTATGCCAGGTATTCTTCGCTTGATTATATCGAAAAATAAGCTTCGAATAAAGAAAAGGCGTCTCCTAAAATATTATGGACACGCTTTTGCCTATACGGATTTTTAATCAGAAACTAACACAGTTGATGTTGGCCCATTCCAAACTATGTTCCACCCCGACATTATATCTCTACCCAGTTGAATGCTCCCCGGGCCTGATCATGCGGCAGACGAAGACCTGCTCGCCGCCCCCGTCCAGTTGACGGGCGGCAGCCCGGGCCTCCTCTTCCCCCGGAAACACGCCGAACACCGTGGGGCCGCTCCCGGACATCAACGCCCGCTCCGCCCCCAACCCCTCCAGGCGTTTGATCAGAACGGACACCTGCGGGTGGGCGGCAGCGGCCACGGGCTCCAGGTCGTTGCCCATGTTGGCCAGCATGCCGTCCCGGTCGCTCCTGGAGACTGCGGCCATGAACCACGTCGTCCAGGTCCGGTTCTGGCCCGGCTGGTAGCGGGAGTAAATCTCCGCCGTGGCCACCTGGAACTCCGGCTTGACCAGGACCAGCCACTGCGGTCTGAGGGTGGGCAGCACCGTAACCGTCTCGCCCCGGCCCTGGGCCAGGGCCGTGCCCCCGCGGATGAAAAAGGCGACGTCCGAGCCGAGACGCGCCGCCAAGGAGATGAGCTCCACCTCTGTCAGGTTGAGTTTGAAGAGGGCGTTGGCCGCCTTGAGGGCTGTGGCGGCGTCGCTGCTGCCTCCGCCCAGGCCGGCAGCGGTGGGGATACGCTTGATGATGTGCAGATCGACGCCGGCAGGCGCGATACGGTCCGCCAGAGACTCCAGCGCCCGGTACGCCAGGTTGGCCGGCCCGTCAGGAGCCGCCCCGGACGGGGTGCAGCTCACCGTGATCCCCTCGGGCGCCGCCGAAAGGATGAGGGTATCGGCCAGGTTGATGGTCTGCATGACGGAGTTGATCTCGTGATAACCGTCCGACCGCAGCCGGCCCACGTCCAGAGTGAGGTTGACCTTGGCGTATGCCAGCAGCTCCAAGCTTGTCTGTTCCTGCTCCACCATGGTTCGTTTCTTCCCCTACTAACTTTTTGCTTGCTTCATACTTAATGTTACATAAAGAGACAAGAAAATCCTCTTTCCAATCATTTTTCCGTTTCCCGTGCCCGCCAAGGCGGCACGCTCACACCAAAATCACTTGGCGGCGATCTTCTTCGCAACCACCGGTAATACCGCTCCCACTGCTGCCAGTCCTGCCGCCGGGGTATGACTGCTTCAATCTCATCCAGCACCGCCAACACTCCATCCAGGTCCTCTTTGAAAAATTAATTGCTGACCCCGACAACTCACGTTCCTGATCCTGGTCTCCAACCACCAAATTTGGCATATACCGTATCAGCGCGCATAGATTGTCCTATAAGCCCCTTCGTGTACCAAACCGAAAAGAAACAAGAGGTCTCATGTGATGTGAGAAGTGGCGGGTATCCCCGCTTTAGCAGCTCGCCTCTGACCTCTCGCATCTCACATCCCAAAAAGGCAGGTGATACCATGCACGCTCTGCTACCCAGCCTCCTGGCCGGCCTGGCCACTGCCCTGGGCAGTATTGTGGTCCTGATCTGGAAAAGCCGGGAGCGCCGCACCCTGGCCATTCTGCTTGGAGGAGCCGCCGGCGTGATGCTGGCGGTAGTGCTGCTGGACCTGATCCCCGCCGCCCTGGACCAGGGAACGCCCCTGGAAACCGGGATCGGCTTCGGGGCCGGGGTTGTCGTCCTCTGGGGTCTTGATAAGCTGATGACCCGGTTAATCGGCGGGAACATTTACAGCCGGGAGGCGTCCTACAAACGGATGGGTTACCTGATGGCCACCGGCATCGCCATGCACGACCTCCCGGAAGGAATCGCCATCGCCGGGGCCTATGCTGCCGGGGGCGCCCTGGGGCCGCTGCTGGCTCTCTCCATTGCCCTGCACAACCTCCCCGAGGGAATCGCCACCGCCACCCCGCTGTACATGGGGGGTGTCCGGGGGCGCCAGGTGGTGCTGGTCAACGTCATCGTCAGCGTCTTTACTCCGCTGGGCACCCTGCTCGGCCTGTTCCTGCTCCGGCTGTCCCCGGAGCACCTCTCCTTCATGCTCGCCCTGGCCGGGGGAGCGATGACCTACCTGCTCAAGGATGAACTGATCCCCGCCGCCCAACAGCAGAGCCCCTTCTGGAGCTGGATCGGGCTGGCCGGCGGCTACGCCCTGCTCTGGATCGCCCAGATCATCCGCTAATTTCAGTCGTTTTATCCTCCAACCAAAACCACTAACGGCTAACCACCAATATGCAGGAAGGCCAGGGAATGGGACCTGACGCCCGTGAACCAGACGCCAATCTTGGTGGTCAGGCGGGGGTACCGGCTCACCTGCCCGCCCATGCCTGCCGCGCTGGGGACGATCTCTTGGCCGCCCGACAGGTCCTGGGCGGCCTGGGTCAGGTCGACGTAGCAGAGGGGCGGAAACAGCACACACCACCAGTTATGGCCCTGCCCGGCCCCGATCACGATCTTCAAAGCCTCGTAGTTGCCTGCAGGGAAGACCACGCTTCCGTAAGTCTTGTTCGGAAAGGCCGTGACGCCGTAGAAAACCTGGACCGGCTTATCCGACCCGGCGGACTGCACCGTCTGCCGGGCAACCTGCCGGATCCCCGGCAGCCGGCCGGAGATGACTGCGGCAGCCGCAGGCTCGCTGCCGGTGCTCTGCAGTTCCGGATGCAGGTAGGCCAGTACGGCATCCCGCACCCTGAGCTTCACTGACTGATCAAAGGCACTATCGCTGGCGGCGATCACCCGGAACCGGATAATCCGCCCCAGGCCGATAGTGTCCCCCTCGCGCTTGAACATGTCCGGGGAGACCGCGGAAACCGCCGGCGCCTCCGTTTTAGGCTGGGGGATTGACGCCCCCGCCAAGGCCATTCCGGCAAACAGGGATGCCCCAAGCAGCAGGGCCACACCCGCCCTGACGATAATCCTCTTCATTCCTTTCTTGGTATCGAGACTGTCCGCACCGTTCTTCTTCATGCTTGCCACCCGCCCTATTAGGATGTGTGAAGTGTGAGGCCGGAGGTGATTGGCTGTGCCAGGCGCCCCTCACATCTCTCTTCTCAAGTCTTAGGAATATGGTAATGTTACCCATTCACCAGACTACTGTTTTTATTCTTTCCAGTTCATGGCACTCTTAATCACAGATGGCGGCAGCAAAAATAAAACCCCTGCCCGGCACTTGCGGCGCCGAAAACAGGGGCCGTTTTGTCCTCTGACCACCAGCCACTAAGTAGCGCTACACCACGCCCAGTAGGCCGTTGAGGAAGGCGCAGGTGCTGGTGGACAGGGTACTCGTGCAGGTGGTGGTCGGCGACTGGAAGAAGTTCGCCGTGACCGGCACATTGGCAGTGAGCGTGATCGACCTGGACTCGTAGTTGCCAGAGACGGCGGCCACGATCGAGTAGGTGCCCGGCGATATGGTTTGGAACTTGTAGTTGCCGCTGGCGGTGGTGAAGGTATAGGCAACCAGCACCCCGTTGGGATCATAGAGGGCGACGATAGCGTTGGCCTGGGCGACCCCGTTCAGCATCACCTGGCCGGAGATGCTGGAAAAGAGCGGGACGCTGATCGTGACCGACTCGGTGACCGTGATAAACACGTCGAGCAAGACGTGGATATCCACGCGGGCATGCTGATCGGTATCCCAAGTCACGCCGCGGACCTTGACGCAGACACTGACGTTCTGCCCGGGCTTCGCCTGCGGGACAACGCCATAGTTGGCGTAGGAAACGATCTCGTCCCGCCGGTCCCTGACATAGTGCTCCCCGGTGACATAGAGGATTTCCGTGCGCAGCTTGCCATGAAACATCACCTTGCCCTGGATGACGTCCCATTCCACGTACATCGGCCTGACATCAATCGACTCCACCCTGAGCACTCCTCTGTTAAAGTGCATGGTGTAGTTCACTTCGGTCTGGGCATTGACCTCCCCGACGACCTGGGGAACCGTCAAGGTGTAATAAGCAGCCGTACTCCCAGCCGTAGTGATTGTAACCGGGGCAGCCTGGCAGTCCTGACTCTGGTTGTGGAGACTCATTTCGTTACCTCCTTCAAAAATGGTAGTTGCCTTACACACCGAGGATTAACCTGGACTGGGCCCCGGGTCCTGGATGCCGCAGCGCCCAGTTTTTCTTTCAGAAATAGGGGGAAATTGCTATTGCTCGCTTCGCTTTGCAATTGGATTCGCAATTTACCGGCGCCATAGAGCGGACTCAGTCGCCAGCCTCTATGGATCGCACGGGATGTTCAACGTGCTGCCGACCACCAGGTTGTTCGGGTCGACACCCGGATTGGCGGCAATGATCCGGCCCATGCTGACGTGGTACTGGATGGCGTACTGGAAGACCGTATCACCAGGCTGGATAGTGACCGTAGTCCTGATGGCGCCCGGCGGGAAACCAGGCGGGCACGGCGCTGTAGGTGTAGGCGACGGAGCAGGCGCCGGCATCGGGGCGGCAGGACACAACACCGTGTCGATCTGGCTGACCACCACAACACGGCCGATCAACTGCAGAACGAGTTCGACCTTGATAGAATCGGGCGCCTGGACGTGTCCCGTGGCGTGTTCCAGGATGGCGGTGACATAGCCGACCATATCCGGCAACGCCCCCGGAATGGCGATAAAGCTGCGGAACTTGACCCAGGCCTCCACGGCATGCACCGGCTGGCTGTCTAACATGGCGACGTAGATAGCTTTCAGATGAACGACACCGCCCATGACAACCTTGTCGTTGAGGAGCACGATCTCCTCCCGCGGCACGTGAATCCTGATAATCTTGAGATCAAGCAGTTGATGGGCGCCAGGTTCATTTTCGGGGACGCGGATCTCATCCGTCACCAGCGTCTGGGTGTGAGCCTCGCCGACTACCTGCTCCAGGGTAAGGGTCTGCACCTGGTAATTGGGAGCGGTGCCGTCGGTGATGGCGGTGACAATATCGACATCCCTGGTTTTAGTGACGATGACGTTGAACGACATGACCAGTTCCACTTTGATGGTGTCTGGGCCGCGAGTATCGAACGACAGGTATTCGATCAGGTCCTGAACGCTGACGCGCAGGTCCCTGGCACGGAGAAGCCTGTATTTGGCGATCAGGTCCGGAACAGGCACAAACTCGGTGAAATGGTACCTGTGGTGCATGTGGTGTACCGGTTGGCTATCCGGATAAATGGGATGTTCCCCGTGGTCTCCGCACTGGTCTCCTCCACATTGTTCACCGCCATGCCCATGCCCATGGTCATGCCCACCGCCAGTTAGCGCAACATACATGACCTGCAGGTCGGCGTCGGCCTCGATGAGCACCTGGCCGTCGATGACCTTGGTCTCAACACAAAACACCTCGGCGCCCACGTCCAAGATCCGTTCAATGGCGGGCTTCTCATCAGGCACCGTAAAGCTTGCCTGAATGATATCCTGCAACTGCCCCGTAGTGATGATCTCTTCTACCCGGACGCGTTGTGTCATTGCCGAAACCCCAGGATCGGGCTCGACCAATACGTTGATCTCCTGCACCTGGGTTACCCTGGCATTGATTTCTATCAGGGCGATAATTTCGTACATGTCCGGTGCAACATGATGATGCGGCGAATCGCATTGCCCCTGGAGGTCCAGGATCCGGGCGTCAACTCGCGCCACCATTCCGGGCACGCAACCGGGAACTTCCGCAAACTGGGTGAATTCGACCCTCTCGTGAGTGTAGTGGACTGGCTTGGAATCAAGCAGCCCCACGTAAACAACTCCGACATGCAGTCTGCCATGCACGATAATCTTGTCTTCGATGACCTCGATGCGCCTGATTCTGACAAAACCGTCAACGGAAACGATCTGCTCTACACCCGGCTTATTTTCCGGAACGCGTAGGATCTCGCTGATCGTTGACTGCATGATCGTTTCGCCAATGACCTGCTGAACCTTGAGCAACTCGCATTTCATTAATACTCCCTCCTTGCTGTAGGCAAGAGTGTTCTATACTATTATATGTAGCATGGGTTTGTATTGTGTAGGGGCAGGGGTGATGCCAAATTGAGGAAGACAACCTCCCAGAGGCTGGGAGACACTGGCAGATCTTACCATTCAAATGATCAGCGTCAATCGTCAGGCTTGGCCTGGTCCTTGGTCTCCCTGGGCGGCTCTCCGCCGTCATGCTCCTGGCCCTCCTTGAAGCCGATCCCGAAGCCGACGTCATACCCCTTGAGGTACCCCTGCTCCCAACCCTGGTTAAAGAGGTCCTCCGCATCCTTCATGCCCTCCTGGTAACCCGTTTCGTAGCCCTCCTGGTGGCCCTGGCGCCGGCCCTGATCGAGACCGCCCTCGAAGCCTCTCGCCGCCCCGAATTTCAACGCCTTGGCAAAGCCGTCCGCGTGTCCATCGGCATACCCCCGGTCATAGGCATCCCCATATTGCAGTTCAAGGTACAGAGACCCCCGATCATCGTTGCCGGCTTTGCCCAAAGCCCATTCCTCCCCCGGTACCTGTGTGCAGGTGGTTTTCACCGTATCCGGGCTGACGCCCGGCCTTGTACTCCGCATTCTTTCAGGCCAGGCCGAAGGCCTGGATGCGGAGGAAAGAATGCGGCGCACAGGAAAGCAGGCTGCACGTCGGAAAATGGCGCGTCGAGCCTGAGACAAGCATCCTGCCAACCTTATGCGCGGCTCTCGCTAAAGCAATCCCCGGCCGGGCCGTCTCTCCGGGAGCACCGCCTGGGTGCTCTCGACCGCCCCGGCCGGGGCGGTACTCGGCCTGGCCTCGCTCAACAAAGACAGGAGAGTCATCAGCATCTGCGGGTTCAGGTTCTTGCCCTGTTTCTGCGGGAGGCCGCCAAAGCCACCCGGCATATCCGTCCCCGTAGAGCCTCCCCCGCCAAGCATGCTGGTGAGCATGCCCAGCAGATCGGCGCCGCCCATCCCTGCCGGCCCCGCCTTGGGCATCTGCCCCTGGACCGGATTGTTCAGCACACTGAAAAGATTGAACAGCGACAAAACGGCGATGAGGCTGGGGAAGTCCACCCGTTTCTGTTCCAGGCTGGCCAGTGTGTTCGCCAGCAGCATGTTCAGACTCAGACCCTGGCTCTCCTGCTCGGCTCCCTGTTCCTGCGCCAAACTGATACCCCCTCACGATTTTTTTCTGTTGCAACGTTCGACCAAATACGCTCCCCATTATTGTATTCGGAGGAGGATGACAGGTGACTGCAGTATGAAAAATCATCGGAACAGTTCACAGCAGTTGCAGACCCTGGTGCAGAGGTTCAAGGTCTAGAGGTTGAACAGGTCGTCGATCCAGGGGATGTTCCCCAGCACCCTCCTGACCTCCGCCCGGAGCACGTCCCGTGCCTTCAGGAAGGCGTCGTTGGCCGCCTCAGCCACCTGTTGTTCCAGGTCAGTCATGTCCTTGGCCAACTGAGAGCCGATGGCCACCTTGGCAACGCTGACGTTCCCGGTAATCAGGATCCGGACGTCCCCATTCCGGGATACCCCCTCCACGGACTTCTGCCGGAGACTCTCAATCAGCCTCATCAACACCGGCTTGAACAAAATATCAGATATACCCAAAGCCTGTTCATCCGACATGTTTTTAACCCTCCCCTGGCAATAGCCTGTTGCGGGCTCTGCCGCTGTCTATTTTTTACAGATGTTAACTTTCAGGTCAATCCCCACAAAGCGTCGGGCGTTACCATTAGAGGCTGGCTGCTTTTAAATCTTTTTTCTGATTTCTGACTTCCTGCCTCTGACTTCTTATCTCACCAGGTCGTGAAGGGCGGGCAGCGCCTCCAGCATCGCCCTGCGCCCACCCTCGATCAATTCCGTGGCGTGAGAGAAATCACCCAGGTCAGCCTGCACCACCGGTGGATGGATCACCAGCTCGGCGGCGGCCAGATCGTGCAGGGCCACCTGCTGGGTCATCACGCTGACGCTGCGCAGGATCACCTGGACGATGCCCTGAGGCTCGACGACGTTGTTCCTCTCGATCAGGTTGACGGCGGTGACCGCCCGCGCCCCCATCTGGCGCGCCAGCGGCACCGGAACCGCTTCCGCCACACCACCGTCCACCAGCAGCATCCCCTGGAAAGATACCGGCTCGAAGACCCCGGGGATGGCGGTGCTAGCCTGGACCGCTAGGCCAAGCGGGGCATCCCGGACAAAGACGGTACCGGACACCGCCTCCGCCGGCGGGCGGTTGGTGAACACCACCCGGTTCCCGCTGTTCAGGTCCACCGCCACCAGACCCAGCGGCAGTAGCGCCTGGGCGATGTTCTTCTTGCCGGTGCACTGGTCCACGTAGCTCCGGATGCGGGCGCCGTTCAGGATACCCCTGGGCATCACGGTCATGAACTGCAACAGGTCGCCAAAAAACCGGAACATCATCAGCAGGAAGGCGCCAACCCTGAAGTTGCTCTCGAAGAGGTCCTCGCGCTTCATCTCCAGAGCCATCTTCCGCATACTGGCGGGGCTGACGCCGGCCGCATACAGGGCCGCTACATACCCCCCGGCGCTGGTGCCGGTGACAATACCCGGCCTGATGCCGTTTTCCTCCAGGACCTCCAGCACGCCGATGTGGGATATTCCCAGCATGGAACCGCCGCCCAAAGCCAAGCCCAGATCCCGCTGCCTCACCCTCACACGATATCAACGCCCAGATAATCGCATACCGTCTCAATCGGATTGAAGACGGTATATTCGTTGGAGCCGGCAAACAGCAGCCCGACAGCCCGGTTGTCCTTATCCACGATCAGAGAGCCGCTGTCCCCCGGCAGCGATTTCAACTCCGCCATCACCTGCTCGTTGAAGCGCACCACGTCATTGCCGTGGCCCATATTCACGTTCAGGGAGACCTTGACTGCCTTTACCGTGCCGGTGGTCAGTCCGGAGGTGCGCCCGCTCTTCTTGACCTGAGTACCCGGGGCAAATTCTCCGGTGCCCTTGACCCGGCCGATCTCCAGGATCTCCGGGCCGATCAGCTCGGGCTTCGTCGGCCGGGCGAGGGCGCAGTCCACCATGTTGGTAGCGCCCAGGGTCTCCAGGCGCAGGTTGTAGTGAGGGCGCACCGTCCTGATCATCGCATTGGCCGCCCTGACCCCCATGGACGCCAGCTTGCAGTCGACGTCCCTGTTGTAACGGGAGAAGGGAACGAACCGCACCAGGTGTCCGATCATGTCGTCGCCGGTGCCCCCGTCATAGCTGCCCGGCTGGTACACCGGGTCCCCGATCCTGGACTTGCCATCGTGCCCGTCGGTGGCGTTGGCCAGCACGTGGTTGTTGGACAGGATCAGCAGTTCATCGGTCTTCCGGTCCTTGACCACCGCCCCGAATGTCCCGGCAGTCACCCTATAGTGGGCGATGCTCATCCCCGGAACCGCCGGCCGGTGCTTCCCGGTCCGTCTCAGCAAACGGACATCCCCCACTTCGATGACGTCCGTGGGCTTGCCGGCAATCCGCTTCGGAATGATACCGTCAATTCCCAGCGCCTCGACCGGTACCTTCTTATCCACGAAAAAAATAACGGCCGGCTCGTCCGTATCCTGCCGGCCACGTTTCTTATAGCCAATGCCCATGCCAATCACATTAGGCAGCCCTGCAAAGCGGTTCTCGGCCACTTCCAGGGACCTGAACATATTCTTCATTGGTCCTCCCCCCCCAAAGCTTTGTAATAATGCAGTATATTCAGGGGTGGGGTTGGTTGGTGTCTATAGCCTGCGAACTATAGGTTCATTTCTTGGCGCCTCATACCCGGCTGTCCAACCAGGCGGAAAACTGATCGACCGGTCCTGCGCGGACGCCGCGGCCTCCCTGCCAGTGGTTAAAACAAGAGAAGCCCTTCATCATGAAGGGCTTCTCTGTCCTTGGCCGTCGGTTGTCAGTCGTTCAAGGGCGGGTTTCGAAATTACCCGCGTGCCGCAGCGATCTTGATGTCTCCACCCTCATGGCACACGGTCAGTTCCACACTTTCGGTCAATACATCGGTATAACTGAAGGAAATGCGGCGCTGCAGTTTCCTCTCTTCCAACTTGATGATAAAAATGTTGGGATAGGTGCACTCCAGCAACCCTTCTTTTTCCACAACCTTGTTTCGCCCTTTAAATGACCTGAGCCTGACACGGTTGCCAACAAAAGTCTCGATGTCTTGCTTGATCCCTGCAAGCACCTGTTTAGTCGCCATGAACCTCACCTTCTTTTATATCAATGACTTGCTGTAAACACCCATACGGACACTCATTCTATGATTGTATCATTCTATTATCCTTCAGTCAATCGCTGTTTTTGAGTGTATTTGAGTGCGGTCGCTGTTTTGAGTGCCCTTCGGGCAGGCGGGTACCCTGGGCGTGTTCAACCAGTTCTTGACTTCAGTGGGGGCATTAGAGCGGGTAGTCA
>PKYJ01000003.1 GCA_003132605.1 Peptococcaceae bacterium
CCGCGGCGATCTCCACGGCGGGATCGACTCCTATGGCCACGGCAGCCGGCAAAGGCCTGCCAGCCTGCTCGGCTTCGTTGTAAAACCAGGCAATATGTCTCCAGGAATTCATCATGATGCCGAATTCTCTGGGGCCGTGAACGTGCAAACGGTTATAGGAATAGTTATGCCGGCCCGCTTCCACACCTCTGGCGATCATGACACCACCGGTCACGTACGGCCCGCCGTCTCCGGCATTGTGCCACGGGATCGGCAGTTGCTCCCTAAGGTTGATCGCCTCTCCGGTGATCACATTCTCTTTAAATGGAGCCTCCTCGACCACTTGAGGCTTCAAGAGATTGGCCAGTGCGCCTTCCAGTTTGTGGCCGATCCCCGGCGGCTCTACTTCCAGGGCAGTGGCGATGCGGTCGATGCTCCCCAGCAGACCGCCCACAACAGGGATGCCCGACGGGTGTTTGACGTTCTCGAACAGCCCGATCGCTTGGTTCTGTTCCAGCATGGTGTTGATTACCGCAGCCAGTTCGTAATCCAGTTGCACCTCTTTCTGAATCTTAACCAACTGACCTCCGGCTTCCAGTCTGGCAAGATACTCCCTGAATTCCACAGATCTTTCATTCCTCTCTTTTATTGACGGCTTCATACACAGCCTGTCGCTGTGCGCCCGCCCCCAAGACGCGAGGGACATACAAAACTCCCCTGAAAGTTGTCTTAGAGGGGCAGATCTTTAGCGACCTCTTCCAGGCCCAGCTCCTGTAACCTGACGGCAGTGGGGATACCCTCCCGGGTCCAGCCGCCCAGGGCGTAGTATTCATCCAGCATGGTGTCCAGGTCGATGGTCAAGCCTTGCCGGGAAAGGCTGGCTTGCTCCGCCGGCGCCCTTTCAATCTCCTCCGGGTTAGTATAGACGTCCAGGGGTTCCCGTAAGGAGCGTGGCGGCAGGTAGTCGTCTTTCCGATTAAAGCCGTGGCGGACGTTGTACATCCTTTCCAGGTTGACGATGCGCTGCCCGATGCGCATGATTTCGGCGTCGCTAATGGGAAGACCCAAGGCACGCAATCCTTCGGCCAGGTCGCCCGGGAGGAGGGCATAGGTTTCCGTAAAAGCGAACTTGCAGATGCCGGCGGCGTCAGCCAGGGCGTTACAGGCTTCGGTAAAGCGGACCATTCGGGGCTTAAATTTTTCCGAGGTTACGTCCATGAGTTCCGGGCCGCACTCTGGCAATACTTTGGCGGCTACGTCGGTCATCCCGGCCACGTCGATGGTCGGCAGGGCGTAGAGATGGTCGGCGCCGCGGTTGCTGGTGGCGTGGGCCAGGCCGAAGCCCTTCAGAACCCGGCCCTCCTGGCGCGGCAATTCCACCCCCTTGACATGCATGGCAAAGAAATCGCTGCCGTGGCCCAGGCGGGCGCTGGCTTCCTTTACTCCATCAGCCAGGAGGTCGCCGGTACCCCGGCGGTAGGCGATATCTTTAATGAGACCGATAATGGTTTCCGGGTCGCCCCACTCCAGGTTGTAATGCCGGTCGTTCAACAATCCCCTTTCATGGGCTTCCATGGCGAAGGCGATGACCAGGCCGGTGGAAATGGTATCCAAACCCATTTCCGTACAGAGCTTGTTGGCGTAAATGACCAGCTCTATATTTCCGTTCCAGAGGTTGGATCCCAGGGCGTTGGTGCTTTCATACTCCGGTCCTTCATTTATCGGCGTTTTGAAGGGGCCGTCCGGAACTTCGGTAATGCGGGCGCAACGGATGGAACAGGCGTAGCACCCCTGGGTTTTCACCGTGTAGCGGGCCACGGCCGCGGCGTTGATCTCTTTCGCCAGGGGAAACTGGCCCCAGCGGTGATTTTTGCTGGGCATGTCACCGCTTACATTCTTCGAATCGATCAAGAAGACGGTACCCAATTTGCTTAACAGTTGGCTCTCGGGATGGTTGCGGACGGCCGCCGTTACCCGGCGGACCACCTCTTTAAACTCCGGCGGGGTTTCTACCCGGTGGTGGCCCTTCACCACGATAGCCTTCAGGTTCTTGGACCCCATAACGGCGCCCATGCCGGTACGGGCGGCAGCCCGGGCATAATCATTGATAATCCCGGCCATGCGTACCAGGTTTTCGCCTGCCGGCCCTATGGAGGCCACCCGGCTGCCGGGGTAGCGCTCGCGGAGGATCTTTTCCGTGGCTTCCGTTGTCTGGCCCCAGAGGTCGCCGGCAGGGATTATTTCCAGGCTGTCGTCCTCGATATGCAGGATTACCTGGCTGTTGGCCCGCCCGCAAAAGACGATCACGTCGTAACCGGCCTTGCGCAACTCGGGGCCGAAAAAGCCGCCACTGTTGGCATAACCGTAGGCGCCGGTAGCCGGCGACTTGGCCGTTACTGTATAACGGGCCGCCGAGGGCCAGGAAGTACCCGTCAGTGGCCCGGTGGAAAAGATGAGCAGGTTGGCCGGGTCAAATGGCTGGACATCCGGGCCGACGCGATCGTAGAGTATTTTAGCGGCAAGACCACGGCCGCCCAAGAATTTTAATAAATCCCCTTGCGGCGCCGGCTCAATTTCGATTTTGCCGGTTGTCAGGTCTATCCAGGCTATTCTGGCCATGAGAAGCACCTCTCTTTATAACTTCGCTTTGCTGTTCCCCGCCTCTGCAGGTGGCGGGTTCAGGGCCTCTTCCTCTGAAAGCGCCTTATTCCGTCGGTGGATCGCCTATTTCGACCCTCTGTTTTACAGTTTGCCAGGTGTCTTCCTGTTGTAAGGTCATCCCTTCTTTGGCCAGCGCCTGGCGCCCCGCCTTCAAGATCAGGGCCGCTTCGGCCACCCGCCTCCCCAAGCCCCTGACTCTGGTCATCCCGACCTCATCGTCGCGGGCGCCCTGCTCCTTTTGGTCCTTGGTCCAGACGCAGGCCCCGCTATAATTGCCGCCAGGGCCACCGGTGACCAGGATCTCGTAGGTTTTGAAAAAGTTATTGATCACCAGATTGGCCATCTCCTGGCCGCCATGCCTGGTGCCGCCGGTGGCAATCGCCCCACCGACCCGGTTGATAAACACCCCCGGATACACAACAAAAGTCGGACGAACCCTGCTGAAGAAATCCTGTAACAGCGGGGTGGGACTCATCTGGTAGACCGGAGTTCCGATGATATAACCGTCCGCTTGCAAGAACTTTTCTAAGACTTCCCGGAGATCGTCCTCAATATGGCAGAGCGCCTTATCCCGGATGCATCTGTTGCAATGATTACAGTGAGCGATGGTCTTGCCTCGTAAAGAAACAAACTCGGTGGTGACACCAGGGATCTCCTCGGCCATTTTCAGGGCTTCCTGGACGCAGAATTCCGTTGCCCCCTTGCGATGACTGCCGCTGATTCCTAAAATCTTGACCTGGGTCATGCCGCGCATCTCCTCTCTCGATATAAATTGAACATGCCTTCGAATAGCCTATCTACCCCGGACATCTGACGCACCTCCGACATTTGAGCCCTGCTGCCAATCGGATGCTGTGCCCCAGAACTGTCTGGCTTTTTCCCTCAGGCCCAGCCGTATCTCCTCTTCGTTGCCGTAGAGCACTTCTCGCTCCAACATGATCGGTCTGCCACCCACGTAAACGTCCCGTACGTATTCGGACCTGCCGAACACGACCAGTTGGTCAAAGAAGTTCTGCGCCGTCATTGGCGTGGGAAACCGGTCTTCCAATACGGCGAAGTCTGCGCGGCAGCCGCTTTGCAACCGGCCCAGGTCATCCCTGCCGAGCGCCGCTGCCCCCAGGCTGGTGGCCATCTCGAACACCAGGCGGGCGGGCATCACGCTGGAATTCTTGGCGACAAACTTGTGCATGAGGAATGCCCCGCGCATGACCTCAAAGAAGTCGTTCACGTAGCCGTCGGTGCCCAGGCCCACCTTGATGCCGGCATCCAGCAGCCCGGGCACGGGCGCAAACCCGCCGCCCACCTCGCAGTTGCTCAGGGGCATATGCACCAGCCGGCACCCATGGCAACGCAGGATCTCGATCTCCTCCGGCAACAGGGCAACTCCCTGTGAAGCGACAACGTGGGGCCCCAGGACACCCAACCGGTCATACAGTTCGGTTGGGCGCATTCCGTATTCTCTCTCGCACAGCCCGGGTTCGTAGTCGCTCTCCGAGAGATGCATGTGCAGATCGATGCCGTTCTCTCGGGCCAGAGCCGCCGCCCTCTGAATATAGTCCGGCCCGCAGGTGAAGGTGGTGTGGATGCTGAGCAGCCCCCAGATTTGGGGATCGTCCCGGCGCCCACGGGCAAACTCCACATTCTCGGCGAGCAGTTCCCCGGCCCTGTCAGCGCCTAGGCGTTCCGAGGCCTCGGTGGAGAAGACGCCCCTGAGTCCCAGCGCCCTGACTATCGCAGCCTCCCGCTCCAGGATACCCCTGCCGGCATTGGGAGCTTCCAGAACGTCACAGATAGTTGTGACGCCACTTTTGATATGTTCCAGGCAGGAGACAGCGGCGGCGGCCTCGATCGCCTCCGGCCCGAGCCGGTTTTCGACATCAGGCCACCAGTAATCGCTTAAAAACTGGCTAAAATCCTGCAGGGGTTTCTGCGGAAGCAACCCGTGGGCCAGCATACCGTACAGATGGACATGTCCATCGATAAAACCGGGAATGAGCATCCTCTCCCGGTGGTCGATGATCTCGTCGATCCCGGACAGGCCGGCCAGTGACTCGTTGCCCATCACTGCCACAATCCGGTCGTCCTCAAGTAACAGGCCGGTCTGGGGCAATACGCTGCCGGCATCCACGACGGTAAATCCCCCTAACACCGCTCGTCTCATCGTTTCCCACCTCCTCAGCATCGGGATCAGGCAGCATGCCTCTGATCCGCTAGCGCATCATGGTCAGGGCCATCAGGGCCTTGTGAACGTGGAGCCGGTTTTCCGCCTCGTCATAGATCACCGAGTGCGAACCGTCCATTACTTCTTCCGTAACCTCCACGCCGCGATCCGCAGGCATGCAGTGCATGTAGACCGACTCCTCCCTGGTCAGGGCCATCTTCCTGCTGTCCACGACCCAGCCCGGATATTGACCGATCATGGCAAGGCCTTCTTTTTCGTCTTCGGTAAGCATGATCGGGCCCCAGCTCTTGGGATAGACGACATCGGCGCCCTCGAAGGCAGCCTCCATGTCATCCATGATTTCAAATTTCACGCCATTGCTTTTGGCATATTGTTCGGCCAGGGCGACAATCTCCGGCTGGAGTTTGAATTCTTTCGGATGCGCCAGCACAACGTCCATGCCAAAACGCGGCATCAAGGTGATCAGGGATTGCGGCATCGACAGTGGACGGATATAACCAGGCCCATACGTCCAGGAGATGACGAACTTCAAGCCCCTGGTGTTCTTTCCGAATTTCTCACGAATAGTATAGAGGTCGGCCAGGGCCTGGGTGGGATGGTAGATGTCGCACTGCATGTTGTAAACAGGTATCCTGGCATACTGTGCCAGGTTCATCATGTAGGCATTGCCGCCCACCAGCGTGTTGCGCACGCCAATGACGTGGCCAAAACGGGCCAACACTTCAATAGTGTCTTTCGGGCCCTCCCCATGGTCGATCTGGGTGGCCTTGGGCGTCAGGTAGTGGGCATGGCCACCGAGTTGGGTGATCCCCGCCTCGAAAGCGTTGCGCGTGCGGGTTGATTCTTCAAAGAACAGCATGAAAAGCGTCTTATTCTTGAGAATCGGCTCCACATCGATGTGCAGAGCGGTGTGCAGCTTGAGGTAGTCGGCAACCGNNATCCCTGGTCCAATCATCGGTGGTTATGAAATGCTTGCCCATCAAAGTTGTCTTCACGCTCATCATCCTTTCCAGTAGTTTGGCGATCAGACTGATCCGGGTGTTCAAGCTGATTGGCAACCAGGCGCCTGACACCAGTATCAGCATGCTGTCTTACTTGCCCAACACCTCATGCGCCAGTAAAGCATACACCTCGATCGCCTTCAGATACTCCTGAAGGTTGATCTGATCGTGAACCGAGTGTGGGTAACGTTCATCACCCGGGCCGATGCCGATGGTCGAAATCCCGAACGCGCCCCGGGTCTGGGCACCATCGGTGCTAAATTGCCAGGTGCGGATCAGCGCTCCGCCAGTGGCCGCCTTCAGGGCTCTCGCCCCGGCCTGTACCAGATCCTCCTGTTCATCCATGAACCAGGGAGCAAAAAATTCTTCCCCGCTCTGGATCGCCCCGGTGTATGTCTGCTCTTTGATGCTCATCAGTTCCACCGTGGCCTGGTAGGGGCGGCAGATCTCTTCCAACTGCCGGATCACAACCTCTGCCGTCTCGCCCATGGTCAGCCTGCGATCGACAAAGATCTTGCAGCCTTCCGCGATGGAGTTGATCGAATTGGATTTGGTTGTCAATTGGGTGGCGGCAATGGTCCCCCTGCCAAGCACCTCGTGGATGGGCAGGCGCTCGTTCAATTGCTGGATCTCCAGCACGATGCGGGCAGCCTTGTACAGCGGGTTATCCGCCAGTTCCGGCGCGCTGGCATGTCCCCCCCGGCCTGGGATGCCGATCTCCAACTGACAGCGCCCCTTGTGCCCGCGACACAAACTCAGGGCGCTGGCCTCGCAGATCACCGCATAATCAAACTCGACGCCCGAACCTTTGATGAACTCGGAGATCGCCATGCCTTCGCCGATCTCCTCCCCAACCGCTCCCACCACATACAGGGAGCCCCGGCCAGGCTGGAGATACTGCTTGGCCTGCGCCCCGGCGATGACCATTGCCGCCAACGGCCCCTTGTCGTCACAGGCCCCCCGTCCGTAGAGTGCTCCGTTTTCGATTTTACCCTCGAACGGATCGAAGCCCCAGTCGGCCGGGTCGCCCGCCGGCACGATGTCCATGTGGGCATCCCATAACATTGCCGGGTGACCAGAACCGATCCTGCCGATCATGTTACCCGGGCGATCATTGCACACCTCATCATAGCCGAGGCGAAGCATTTCCTGCTTGATTCGCCCGGCCACCGGGCCCTCCTGCCCGGATTCGCTGGGGATGCGCACGAGATCTACCAAAAAAGAGATAAACGCAGCCTGGTTATTTTCGATCCAAGCCGTTACACCCTTGTTCAACTCCTGGTTCATTGATGCTGCCTCCTCCGCCGCATCCGGGCTTACCGCCCGGCCGGCGCACATGTATTCCCAGTGACAAACTTGCTGGCCTGCCAGGCTTTCCTTGGCGCCAGCCATCAATAATCCGATCCGGCGGACGTCTATCTCCTCCTTCCCGAGCATGCCCACGATTTCACCATTAAACATAACGGCGATCCGGTCACTCAATGCTATTATCTCCTCCAGCTCGGTGGATACCAGCAGGATGCCCATACCGGCATTGCGCTGTTCAACGAGCCTGGTATGGATATATTCGGTAGCGCCAACATCAAGCCCGCGCGTGGGATGAGCAGCGATCAGGAACTTGGGGTTCCGGGACATTTCACGGGCAAGAACGACTTTCTGCTGCATGCCGCCGGAAAGGCTTCCCGCCAACTGCTCCAACGAACCCGCACGGACGTCATATTCTGTAATCAACTGATCAGTAACATCTCTGGCCTTTTTCCAATTGATAATCCCATTCCTGTTGCAATAGGGTTCCTGAAAATAGGTCTGGAGAATCATATTTTCAGTTAATGACATCTCTTTCACCAGGCCGAATCGCTGACGATCGACCGGAATGTGTCCTATTCCTAAACAGAGGCGTTCCCTGGGCGTCTTACCGGCAACATCGCAACCGAGGATTTCGATGCGGCCCCCGGTGATTTTTCGTAAACCAGTGATCACTTCAATCAGCTCAGTCTGCCCGTTGCCATCAACGCCGGCAATCCCGACTATTTCACCGGCACAAACGGTGATATTGATATTTTTCAGGCCGGTCAACCACTTGTCGTTGAGGCAAGCAGCATTGCTGACCTTCAAGATGGGATGNNGGTACTGGTTCTGGACAGGCTATCCTTCAATTCTCTGCCGACCATCAGTTGCGCCAGCTTCTCCCTGGTTGTATCCTTGGTGGCAACCGTAGCGACATTCTTGCCTTGGCGCAACACAGTCACCCTGTCGCAAATAGACATGACTTCATGAAGTTTGTGACTGATAAAAATAACTGTCATACCCTCTTTAGTGAGCCGCCGCAAAACCCTAAACAGATCGTCGACCTCCTGGGGTGAGAGCACCGCCGTTGGTTCATCCAAAATGAGAATTTTGGCTTTGCGAAAGAGAGCCTTGATTATCTCCACCTTTTGTTGCTGGCCGATGGCCAACTGCCACACCTTGACCAGGGGATCGACGTCCAGTCCGTATTCCGCTGACAGGCGCCGGATCTCCTCACCGGCTTCGCTGATATTCAGCAGGATGCCGCGATCCATGCCCAGGATGATGTTTTCGGCAACGCTAAAGGCCGGTATTAACATGAAGTGCTGATGAACCATGCCCACGCCCATGCCAATGGCATCACCGGGGCTATCCACACGGATCAGCCTCTCCCTGATGTAGATTTGCCCCTCATCCGGCTGGTACAGGCCGTAGAGAATATTCATCAGGGTGGTTTTCCCCGCCCCGTTTTCCCCCAGCAGAGCGTGGATCTCGCCCTCGGCGACCGTTAAATTCACATGATCGTTGGCGCAAAATTTACCAAAAAACTTGACTATTCCTTGCATTTTGACCGCAGTGGGCATTCTTGCACACCCCTCATCCCATAGAGTGATAATGGACAGGCTCCGGGCGACCGTTCAACAACAGCATTATTTCATCCTATCTGCCGCTCATCCGGCGTGATCTGGGGCACCGTCCGGTGGCGATGCCCCAGATCACGCCGGATCGAGCTGCTTCAGCAACGTTGGTCACTACCAAGCCTGGCGGCTGGAGAGCATGGCCTCATGGCGCCGGGTAGTTGACCCTACCGTCACATTAAACACGATGGCTGGCCCATATCCTGCAATAGCCTGGCTATGGCAGGTTGCTGACTACGAGCTTGCCGGATTTCATGTCGGCAAGAACCTGGTTCATCTTGTCCTGCGCTCCGGCCGGGAGCTTGGAGACCAGGGCGTTATTCCAGGCCGCGCCGACAGCGCCTTCGGCAACGCTGAGTGAGTAATATTTGGGCTGAAAATTGCCATCCTTTAGTTGCTTGATGACATAGGTAATGCCAACCGGGTAGATCTGTAAAGTGCTGGCAATAACCGTGTTCGGGGCAATGCTGCTCTCATCGGTGGTGTAGCCGATCGCCATGACCCCGGCCTCTTGAGCGGCCTGAATGACACCCAGGCCAGCCTGGTTGGCATCGCCGAGCACCACGTCGGCGCCCTTGCTGATGAAAGTCTTGGCGGTCTCCTTGGCCATGGCGACATCGTCAAAACTGCCGGTATTCGTTTCCATGACTGTAATTGATGGGTCGATGTACTTGGCGCCCTTCGCAAAGCCGCCGGCGGCGTCGGTGATCGGTTCAATCGGCTGGCCGCCGATGAAGCCGATTTTTTTGGTCTTGGTCACAAGGGCTGCTTCTACCCCGCCGATAAACCCGACGTCCACGTTGGAAACATTCATGGAAGCAACATTGGGTGCCTTGAAGATGTTGGTACTGGTAACCAGAAACATGGTCTTCGGAAAGTCCTTGGCCACGGTCTCGGCTGCGTCGGAATATTGGGACCCATGGCCGATGATCAGGTCATATCCCTGCTGCGCAAAGGTCCTGAAGGCAGTCTCGTTGTCGGATTGCGCCACATTCTCCCGATAGGCGGTTTGCACACCCAGTTGTTGTTGGGCCTGCATTAAACCCTGGTAGGCAATGGAGTCCCAACCGTTGTCATTGATCGGGCCCGGTAGGATCAGGGCGACTTTCAACTGTTTCGGCGCCTGACTGCTAGAGTTACCCGATGGCGTGCCCTTGGAGCTACAGCCGGTGACAGCAAAAGCCAACACCAACACCAACACCAACCAACTAATTTTGCGGTTACGGATCTTAAGCACTGCGAACCCCCCTAGTAAATTTTAGAATTCTCAAGTCTACTTTGTTGCCGCATGTTACCCGGCCAGACAAGCCATAGAGTGTACGGACCGGCTCAAAACATTTTTAGATCACTGGACGCTAACCGGTCATTTCTGTAGTTTTTAGATATCAAGCACCCCCTCGCTAAACGAAGCCCTAAAAGAACCAAAAGGTTTCTCTCTCCGTTCTCCCTGTTCCATATAAGATCCGGAGCCTTGTGCCAGCCGAAGGAGTTCAAGCGGATTCCTGAGCAATAGCTTTGACGTGGACCATGTTTTCAAAACGTAAGTCGGCAGCATACAACGCTTGACCAGTCAGTTTTTTAATCGCATCTCCCCCGTTTGATGGAATCTAGCATAACACGCCCTCTACTAAGATGGATGCCGGGATATTGTTGGACGCTCAAGTTGCAGGTCTCTCTACTCTTTAATATACGGCTTGCCGCTCGCAGCCGGTCCGACCGCCTTTCCGGCAAAGCCTGCTAGACCCAGTATGGTCAGAACATAGGGTAAGGTAAGAAGCAGTTGGTTGCTGGAAATATAGCTGTTGAGGGTTTGCAACTGATATGACAGGGCACTGCCCGCCCCAAACAAGATGGTTGCGCCGAGCACTCCTACGGGGGACCACTTGCCAAACACTACGGCCGCCAAGGCGATAAAGCCTCTGCCGGCAGTCATGCCCTCCGTAAAGAAGTTGAGTTGGCTCAACGAGAGGTACGCCCCACCCACGGCGCCGAACATACAACTGACCATGCCGGCAATGTAGCGCACACGTACAACATTGATGCCAACGGTATCTGCCGCACGCGGATGTTCCCCTACCGAGCGGAGAACCAGACCGATATTGGTTTTAAATACAATAAAACTGACGAGCGGGATCACCAAAAACGCCAGATACGTTAAATAGGTATGGGTGAAAAATGCGATACCGAAAAATGGCAGCTTGGAAAGAACGGGTATGTTCACCGGATGAAAGCTATCGATCCTGGGTGGGGTCGTATTTAAACCGAACATGGCCCGGTTGATCATGGTCGTCAACCCCAATCCCAAGAGGTTAAAAGCCATGCCCACCACTACTTGGTCCGCTCTGGCAGTCTCCACGAGAAAGGTGAAGATCAACCCCAAAATCCCACCGGCTACTATGGCAACCAATACCCCCAGCCATACGTTGCCGAGCAGGAACGAACCTGCCACGCCGGCAAATGCGCCCATGAGCATCACACCTTCGACACCGATGTTTACCACGCCCGTCCGTTCATTAAAGATCAATCCGGTAGCCGCCAAGAGAATGGGCATGGCTGTTTGGATATCAGCGTTGACAAAATTTGCAAATGCCGCTATAAAACTAGAGAGGCTCACTGCGCTCAATCCCCCTTCTGAATCGTAAATTAAACTTGGGCAGTTTTACGCGGCGGAATAAATATTCGGAAGCCACAAAGATGATGACCAGCGCCTCGATGACATAAACTAGGTCCAATGGCACTTTGGCAGCCACTTGCATCAAATTGCCGCCAGCTCGTAGCGCCCCAAAAAGAATGGCGGCCAGCACGGTACCGATCGGGGTGTTCAGGCCAAGCAAGGCGACAGCAATTCCATCGTAGCCATAACCCGGTGAGAAGTTTTGATAGAGCCGGTGCTGAATACCGAGAATCTCCCCGCTCCCCCCAAGCCCCGCCAGACCACCGGCGAGAAACATGACCAGGTAGATCAGTTGGTTCCGATTAATTCCCACATAAGCTCCGGCGTCGGGATTGAATCCCACTACACGGGCTTCGTATCCCTTGCGCGTATGCCACATGAAGATGTAATACAATCCCGCCATTATTAAGGCCAGCACAAAACCCCAATGCAGTTGGGTGCCGGCGTTTAGATAAGGCAATTGTGCCGAATGGAGGACGGGCGGACTCTGAGACATGTCCCCAGGTGGTTCGATGATGGGGCCGCTCACCATATAGGAGACCAGGTAGATGGCAATGTAGTTCAACATGACTGTGGTAATAATTTCATTGGAGCCAAACTTTACTTTCAGCCAACCCGCTATCCATCCCCATAATCCCCCCCCGACAAAGCCTGCGAGCAGGGCCAGGGGGAGATGAATGATCATAGGCAATCCGTGGATAAAGGCTCCGACTAAAACACTGCAAAGACCTCCGATATACAACTGCCCCTCGGCGCCGATATTCAGCAAACCGGCCCTCCTGGCCAGAGCAAAACTGAGCCCGGTAAAAATCAACGGCGTTGCCTCGAGGAGCGTGTTGCTAATGCCATAGATATTGCCGAACGCTCCGATGGCCAGGTTGGTATAGGCCAGCACCGGGTCCATACCCAGGGCCTTTATTATCAGCGCACCGATGATTAACGCCAGAACAATGGCCACCATGGGCATGACAACGCTTCTTAGTTTCATTGGTACTCTTCCCTTCACTTTAACGCCTCAGAGGCTGTCGGCGATCATCTTGCCGACTGAAAAGTGATAATTTCAACTACCTTCATCAGAGCGAGCGCATTGTCAAAATTTTCTCATCGTAATCCTTTACCTTTTGATACTCTTTTTCCCAGAACTCGTCATTGCGCATGCTGTCCAGGTATTTTTGAGAGTATCCGAAGGGGAGCCAATCTTTTTCTTTCTGACGGAAGAGTTGCTCCTTACTTGCTGCGCTGCGGAAATCGTAGATATTTTCCGTATCTCTCTTCATGAAGATATCTTTGGCCCAGCGCTTGAGTACAAAATCCTCGGTTTCCAGGTAACGCTTTTCCACGTCTTCCATCACCGAGGGGTAGCGGTCGAAGCCGTCAGTGGCAATGGTCACCACATTGTCGTCGGGGCCCAACCTCAGGTAATCGGCCATCTTGATGGCCCCCAGGATGTTGCAGATGCCGGAAACCCCAAACAGGTCATGCATTTTGGCAACCTGCTCCGCGGGCACTCCCAGTTCCTCCAGCACCCCAGCGCCGTCCTGAATCACCTTCAGGCCGCGTACGCAGTCCTCGTCGCAAATCAGGGCGACAAAATCGGTGGTGAGAATGTTGTGGATCAGTGTGCACATCTTGTCGCCGATGCCTTCGATGCGGTGCTGTCCCCGGCCGCCGGTCGTCAAAGTAGGGCATTCGTAGGGTTCCAGGGCTACAATCTTGGCCTCAGGGAAGGCCTGCCTGATTTGATCGCCGGCAGCCAATGTTCCCGCGGATCCCGGGGCTGAAGCGAAGCAGGCAATCCGTCCGTTGCCAATTCCTCTGACCGCCTCGATCGCCGAGTTG
>PKYJ01000120.1 GCA_003132605.1 Peptococcaceae bacterium
ACGCCGTTCTGAAAACCGCTGGCGGGAATGGATTCCTGCCGGGCCAGAAAACTCCTTCGTACAACCAGCACTGGCTCGGAGCTGGGAGACAATGGCAAAACCTCTTTTTTCACGTCATTTATAAATTGATTTCTGCAACTGCCGACCGATTACCTGCTAATCCCGGGAAAGAAAAAAAGCCCCGTTGTAGAGGCTTTTTCTGTTCAGAAGCTGCCGGAGGAAGCGATAAAACCGGTTTCCTTTGGAAGCAACAAACCATTCTAGGCTTCCTTCATCCGGTACAGGGTCGCCAGGTTCTGGTGGATCGCCTTCTCATAGAGCATGACATATTCCTGGGCAGATTTGTTCCAGGAGAAATCGCATTTCATGGCGTTGACCATGAGCTGACGCCACTGGTTTGGCTGGTTCTGATAGAGCGCTACCGCCCTCCTGACGGTGTCGATGAGGGCGCCGGTCTCGTAGGGTTTGAATGAAAAGCCGTTCCCCTTCCCCTTGACCTCGTCGTAGTTCTCAATAGTGTCGGCCAAACCGCCCACCTCCCTGACAATAGGAACGGTGCCATATCTGAGGCTGATCAGTTGGCTCAGGCCGCAGGGTTCAAAGCGTGATGGCATCAGGAACATATCGGCGCCGGCGTAGATCTTTTGGGCCAGGTCCGGGTTGAACCCGAGGTAGATGGCGACCTGGTTGTGATGCTTCATCTTCAGTTCAGCAAACAGCTTCTGGTAATGATCATCGCCGCTGCCGAGCAGTACCAGTTGGATCCCCAGGTCCATCAGTTGCTCGAAGATTCCGGAGATCAGGTCGATGCCCTTCTGGTCAACCAGTCTGGAGACCATGCCGAGCAGCGGTGCAGGGCCGGGCGGCAGGCCCATATCCTGCTGCAGCCGGAGCTTGTTCTCTTTTTTGCGATCGAGGGTTTCTAGGCTGTAGTTCTGATAGATGTGCTTGTCGGTCTCCGGATTGTATTCTTCATAATCGATTCCGTTGACGATCCCGTAGAGGTCCTGAGCCCTTTTTCGCAGCAGTCCGTCAAGACGTTCACCGTACTCGGACGTCTGGATCTCCAGGGCATACTGCTTGCTAACCGTACTGATCAGATCGGCGTACACGATGCCCGCCTTCATAAAGTTGATCTGCCCATAGAACTCCAGGCGTTCCGGTGTGAAGTACTCGTCCCCCAGCCCCAGCAGAGTCAGCGTCTGCCTGGGGAAAAGGCCCTGGTACTGCAGGTTGTGAATGGTGAGCAGGGTGCCCATGGTCTGGTAGTAGGGATCGTCCGCATGCTTTGTCCTCAGGATCAGGGGAACCAACGCCGACTGCCAGTCGTTGCAGTGAATCAGGTGGGGCTGCCAGCCGATCCTGGGGAGCATCCCCAGGATGGCCTTGTTGAAGAAGTTGAAGCGCTCCGCCTCGTCGGGAAAGCAATAGATACCGTCCCGGTAGAAGTATTGGTGGTTGTCGATCAGGTAGACGGGAATCTCTGTGGTCCCGCTGTACAGCCTGGTCTTCTTAAGAATTCCCGATTCAACGTGGTGGTCCATTTCCACCGGATAATCGACAAGGTAATCCCCTTCCATGATCTGCTTGTACTTTGGCATGACGATGCGCACGTCGTGTCCCATTTTGGCCAGGGCCTTGGGAAGAGAGCCGGCAACATCGGCCAGGCCTCCGGTTTTGGCGAAGGGCGCCACCTCGGCGGCAGCGATCAGTATCTTCAGCGGTTTCTTGGGCAACTCGCATCTCTCCTTTTGAACCACTAGATTGCTGTCTCCCTGAGATACCTGGCTGCGGTCTCCGGCGGAGTAGGGTTGATGTAGATCCCGGTCCCCCATTCAAACCCTGCCACGATGGTGAGTCGGGGCAAGATCTCCAGGTGCCAGTGATAGTAAGGAGCCTCTGTAAAGCCAGCGGGAGCGGTATGCAGCGTTAAATTGTAAGGAGGACGACTCAGGGAAGTGGTCATTTTTTGCATCGTCACCTTGACGATGGCGCTTAAATCCTGGAGCATCGAATCATCCAGCCCGGAAAAGTCGGCCAGGTGCCGCCGGGGAAGGATGGTGATTTCAAAAGGGAACCGTGAGGCATAGGGACAGAAAGCGATGAACTGCTGGTTCCCGGCGATCAGGCGATCCCCCACCGCCTCCTCGTGGGCGATCATCTCGCAGTACGGACAAGTGCCTCTATCCACGAAAAAAGATCTGGCGCCTGCAAGCTCGTTCTCAATGACGGTGGGGATCAGCGGTGTGGCGATCACCTGGCTGTGCGGATGCTCGAGGGATGCGCCGGCTATGGCGCCTACATTCTTAAAGATCTGCACATACCTGATCGGCGCTCTGGCCATCAGGGCGCGGTGCCGGTCCCTCCATGTCCGGAAGATCTCCTGTATTTGCGCCGGGTTATGCTGCTCCAGCGATTGATCGTGCTCCGGCGATTCGACGATCACCTCATGAGCGCCGGTTCCGTTCATGCTCGTGTAAAAGTTGTGCCTGATCTCCGACGTGCAGGCGTGCTTTGAGTCCACCCAGAGGGTACCCGGGAGCTCAGAGCCTGCCAAATCTGCGCTCTTGTTATCCAAGGCCGGAAATTTATTGGGGACAACCCTGATCCACCAGCCAGGTTCGTCCGGGTGTGTTCCCGCCTCCCGGTAAGCTGTTATTTCAGGAGGCGTCAGCTTCTCATTGCCCTTGCAGAAAGGGCAGGCGCCTCCCTTTCTCTCCTCGTGCCTGGCCGGAAAATCAGATGGCCTCTTGTTGCGCTCGGTGGCGATAATAACCCAGTTTCCGGTAATGGGTTCCTGCCTCAACTCGGACATTAAGCGACGTCCTCTCTGAGCATTTCGAAAAGTCTGCACTGATCATTCTGCTCTCGCCGGCCCCGTTTTATTCAGGTGTCGGAGTCAGGAGACAGGAAGCCGCGCAGAAATAAAAAAACCAAAAGACAAACCTTCTTTAATCGGCCACTGTAATGTATATTGTTGATGAATATGAACCGGAAGAGCCGGGCATAATTAAAATGGAAGGTCGCTCTTCCTGTCGAGTAAGCGGTCATTACTTGAATAGCCTGACCAGCAAAAAGAAGAGAGGCGACCTTCCATTTTAATTTGTCGCTTTGGCCCCAGGGATGCCTGTAGGTTTCAGGACAAGGATCTCCATTTCCGGATAGCCGTCGGGCAAACGGGGGGCCGGTTGCAGGTCACGATACATGGACCTGACCAGCCGGAGGCACTCATGACGCCGGGCCAGCAAGGAAAACCCTTGCTTGGCGCATTTATCCGCCAGTAGTTGTTGGCGTCTGATCTCTTCCTCCTGCAGATACAACCAGAAGTCCACCCAGCGCCTGGCCCGGGTATCTTTCCATAACTTCACGCCGGGGCAAAGAAACTGGCGGCACACCATATTCCGGTAAGACATCGGGATCCTGCATCCGACTTCCGGGTGATGAAACCTGCAAGTTTTGGGATGTGAGAGGTGAGAGAAGGGTGCGATACTCGCAGCCCGCACCTGCGAGGTGCCGGGTGAGGCTTCAGAGCTTGGATCGATGGCATTCACCATGAGCTGATCTGCCGATATATCCACATAAGGACTGTCCAGGAGGTCATTTACGAACTCATCGCCCCCGTTGTTCAAGAAATATCCGATATCTGCCAACAAAAAAACAGGGCTGATGGTGCAGCACCCCCGGATGCGGTCCCTGGGACAGCGGGCACACAGGCTGCACTCGATGCCGCTCCTCATTCCTGCATTGTGAAAGACCACTTCGATAGCTTCCGTTGCTAGCCCTTCTTCTTTATATAGGGTGTGGGGACACACCCCCGTCGGGGTAATGTCCCCTATCGAATGTCCCCGACGGAATGTACTCCTTAGCATATGTTAAAGGATGGCTTCGATAACCTTTTCCAGTTGGCGCAGGTTCCGGCACTCAAAAACCTGCCTGCAGTAAGGAGCATAGACGCTCATGATGCTGTCCTCTTTGTCCCAGTTGTCCCTGGGTTGGGGGTTGAACCAGATGATCCTGCGCACATGTTCAGAGATCTTCTGCAGATAATCCTTTTCCGGCAGTCTCCAGTTGTTGCGGGCATCACCCAGGATGATCAGGGTGCTCCTAGGAGACAGGCCGGCCAGATAGTTGTTGGCGAACTGGGTGAATACCCGGCCGTAATCCGAAAACCCGGAATAGGAAAAATAGGTCTTGGCAAAGGCATCTCCCAGGGCGGCCTCGATGTCCTCGTTCTTGAAGTAGGGTGTTGCCTCATCCACCACGTCCACGAACAGGAAGGAGCGGACCCAGCGGAACCGGTTCTGGATGGTGTAGACCAGTTGCAGCATGAACTCGCTGAACACGGCGACAGAACCGGAGACATCGCATAATACCGCCAGTTCCGGCTTGCTGATCTTCTTCTGCCGGTAGCGCAGCCGCACCGGCATGCCTCCCGTCAGCAGCGCCTGCCTAGCGGTTCTTCGCAGGTCGATCTCACCGCGCTTGGCCCGCCGGTAGCGACGGGCGTATTTGGAGGCCAGCTTTCGGGCCAGTTTAGTGATCCTCCTCCGGATCTCATCGACCTCCAGGTTGCCAAGCCGGTAAAACTCCTTCTCCTTCAGGTTGGCGGCGCCGGCTATCTCTTCAATGGCCTCGTTTCCGAACATGCTGACAAAAAGGTCCTCCAGCAGTTGTTCGATCCTATGCTCAAGCCAGTCCAGGTTGTCTGTCCATCCGGCATAGACTGTTTCGCCGATGTTTTCCAGCCCCTTGGCCCTTTCCAGGCGGTTGACCGCTTCATACCAGCCAATGGCAACCTTGGCCTGGACCACCGTGCTGTCCATATGCTGGAGATTCGTCCGGGACACCGGCCCCAGGCTCTTCACCGCTACATGGGCCAGGCGTTCCAACAGTAGTCGGTTGTGTTCCCTGACTGCCTTGATCAGCAAGATGGCCGGGGAAGCTCCGGCGCCCCGGCCCATACCTGAGCCGTCTGCCTGCTGAGCAAGTTCAGCAGG
>PKYJ01000058.1 GCA_003132605.1 Peptococcaceae bacterium
AAGCTTAGAGCCAGTTAACTAGGGGCGTAGCCGCTCTTGTCCCACCGCTTCGGAGAAGCGGAGGCATTAGAGCGGGTGGTCATCTGTGGAAAAGGCGGGCTTGCGGCTGATTTCACAAATACAATAATGTTCTTCTTATCAAGAGAAGGGGAGGGAAGGGCCCGATGAACCTTCGGCAACCGCCTGGCTTGGGCTGGGAAGGTGCCAATTCCTGCCTGTTGACACCGGAAAGATAAGAGCCACTAAAAATTAAATTGAATAGGAGTGAATGATAAATGGCAAAAATAGCCAACGATTTGACCGATTTAATTGGGAATACCCCTCTGCTCAAACTTCGCAGAGTTGCAGCAGGCATGGATGCAGAAGTGGTCGTCAAGCTGGAATCCTTTAACCCGGCGGGCAGCGTCAAGGACCGGATCGGCTACAGCATGATCAAGGACGCCGAGGACAAAGGCCTGATCAACAAGGACACGATCCTGATCGAACCGACCAGCGGCAACACCGGTATCGCCCTGGCTTTTGTGGCCGCTGCCAAGGGCTACCGGCTGATCCTGACCATGCCTGACACCATGAGCATTGAGCGTCGAAGCTTGCTCAAGGCCTACGGGGCTGAACTGGTGCTGACCCCGGGCGCCGAGGGCATGAAGGGCGCTATCCGCAAGGCTGAGGAACTGGCCGCCCAGACTCCTAATTCCTTTGTCCCGCAGCAGTTCAAAAACCCGGCCAACCCCGAAATCCACCGGGCGACCACGGCAGAGGAGATCTGGCGCGACACGGACGGCAAGGTGGACATCGTGGTCAGCGGCGTCGGCACCGGCGGCACCATCACCGGTGTGGCTGAGGTGATCAAGAAACGTAAGCCGGAATTCAAGGCAGTTGTCGTAGAACCCTTCGATTCCCCGGTGCTGTCCGGAGGCGCTCCTGGGCCCCACAAGATCCAGGGTATCGGCGCCGGGTTCGTGCCGGATGTCTTAAACCTCAACATCGTTGACGAGATCTTCAAGGTCAAGAACGAAGAGGCTTTTGAAACCGCCCGCCGTCTTACCCGAGAAGAGGGCCTGCTGGTGGGGATCTCCTCCGGTGCGGCTGCTTTTGCCGCCTTACAGTTGGCAAAACGCCCGGAGAACAAGGGCAAGCTGATCGTGGCGATACTTCCGGATACCGGTGAGCGATACCTGAGCACGGCCCTGTTCCAGGAGTAATAACCGGCCCGGCACTCAACAGATATACCTGACACTTTTTTGATTAACGACAATAATCGTACGGGGCTGTTTTACTTGCTAAGATGCCTCACGGATCGGCGGAACGATACTCCGGGTCATAGCTTGATCAGTCGGTAGTTCCTGGAGCCCAGCCCGATCTGCTCGCCGTAAGCCAACTGGTAATTCCAGTCGATGTCGTGATAGATCCCCCGGAACTTATCGGCCCCCGGAGGCAGGTTGACAGCAGAGTTGGGCAGGGACGGCTGGGCGTTCACCAGGTCGATGCAGGCCTGCTCGATGGCCACCGGATCGGTGCCTGCCAGAATGCCCACGTCAGGCACGATGGGAGTATCGTTATAGTTCCAGCAGTCACAGTTGGGGCTCACATCAACCACGAAGCTGATAAACCCGGCCTTGCCCTTTTTGTTTTTGAGGACGGCGTAGGCATACTCGACGATTTTCTCCTGCAGGGAGGAGGCGTCACTCGTGAAGTTGATTCCCACCGCGCCCTCGACGCAGGTGATGGTGCACTCCCCGCAACCCAGGCACTTCTCGGGGTCGATCTGCGCCGTCTCGTCTATGGTGATCGCCCCGGCCGGGCACCACTCGGTGCAGCGCCCGCAAGCGACGCACTTCTCGGGATCCACTTTGGGCAACACGTCTGAGTGCATGGACTGCTTGGCTGCCCGGGTGCCCAGACCCATGCCGATGTTTTTGAACACCCCGCCAAAACCGGTAGCTTCGTGCCCCTTGAAGTGGGTCACGGCAATCAGGGCATCGGCCTGGCAGGCGGCGCTGGCTACCCTGGCCTCCTGGAAATGCTTCAATCCGATGGGCACTGTCACGTAATCGTGCCCCTTCAGGCCATCGGCGATCACCACCGGGGCGCCCACGGTGGCATAGGCAAAGCCGTTGTCCAAAGCCGTTTCCACATGGTCGACAGCATTTGCCCGGCTCCCCACATAGAGGGTGCCGGCGTCGGTCAGAAACGGTTTCCCGCCGGCTGCCTTGATCCGGTCGACGATCTTGCGCACAAATTGGGGCCTGATAAAGGCGAGGTTGCCCCGCTCACCGAAGTGCAGCTTCACCGCCACCAGGTCCTGAGGTTTGATCAGGTCAGCCAACCCGGCCCGATCAAATAAACGCCCCACCTTGTCCAACAGGTTGTTCCCGCTCTTGGCCCTCAAGTCTGTAAAGAATACCTCTGCCGGCATGATCTCACTCCTCGTATGATAATTTTTGCTACTCCTAATCATCCAACCTCTAAGCGAAACCCTAAAAGGATCAAAACACCCTTGTAAATCATTTTGGGGGAGCACCTGGCACCTTCCCTGCACTCACAAAATTATTCCAAATGCCATCTGTTGTCAAGTTCTAAAAATTGAATGAGTAGAGGGACCTGCTTAACCTGTCCAAGGATTTAAAATGGATTACCTGCAACTATTATTACAGAAACGTGATGTTTTGCAAATACCTGGATGGCCTGTTCCGTCCAAACTCCGGCCTGCACAGCCCTTCTCCCAATCCTGAGTGGTTTCGCATGCGCCGGGTGCCCCCTGCATAAATTGAAAAGAGGGACATCCATAAGAGATTGGGGGGGCCTGGGTTGCAGAAGCTAAAAACCTGGTGGCTGGCAGGGTTGGTTTGCCTGGTAATCATTCTCGGCGGCGCCGGTTTCTTGATCT
>PKYJ01000016.1:0-3821 GCA_003132605.1 Peptococcaceae bacterium
CGTTCCGGCTTCTTCTCCACCTCGTCTCGCGGCAGGATGGCCTTGACGGTACATTCCAGCACGTCTCCCTCTCGAACTTCATCGAACAGCCTCATCCTGGCATCCGCAACCGCATCCCTCCGGGAGCAGGCGACCAGGTTGTTCTCCCGGTCCAGGCCCCTGATCCTGACGTTGATTGGTTGCCCGACAAACCATTGCATCAACCGGAGATCGGACAGATCGGTCTCGCCGGCGGGAACAACGCCACGAATTTCAGGGTAATCTCGAAAAGTTAACTCCCAGGCAGGCTTGTTATCCGGGTAGTCGATGGCGACAACCTGCGCCGCTGCCTTATAACCACGCTTCATGGCCTGGAAGATCCGCTCCCATACCCCCGCTTCGAGGGTGTACCCCTCGGGCATGACCGCCTGCCGTCTGGTCCCTTCGCTCCNNAGTCTGGTCCTTTCTCTCTTCTTGGGAGCAGGGGCTGCTGGCGGCTCTAAAGTGATTTGCTCTTCATCCGGCAATTCTTTATTTAAAGCTTCGGGATCAATAACCTGATTCTCCGGAGTAACACAATCAACTGCCACAATACCTGATTCCTGCTTATCTTCGCCTAAAACCTGCTCATTTGCAGCAGCGAAGTCCGCCTCCGACACCTCATTGACACCCTGGTCCATAACTTCAACCGCGCCCTTCTTCATCGTCACTGACATCTCCTTTATAATGATTTGATTTTCACTGCATGTTCTGTGCGCAAACCCCCGGCAGACTGTTCATCTCCTGGAAGAAGCAGTTGACACCCTCCCACCAGCCCGGGGTCGGGCTGCCGTCGGGTTCGCTTGCATAGAGACCGCCGTTCGGATTGGCCGGGTCGTTGATCCATTCGACGGCATTCTCACCGGAGGGCGGAGCCTGTGACAACCGCTCGGCAAGGAAGTTAGCCGCGATGTCAGCAGACTGCGTCAGGGTGTAGTCAGTGGTCTGCCAACTGCCGCCGACATTGAACGGGTTGTCGGCGATGGCGGCCACATCAGCGGCATTGTCGTTGTTTTCGTCGTCGAAGCACTGTTCCTGCCCGGTGACGGCAAACAATAACAGGGGGTTCACTCCATGGGCCTGGGCTGCCTGGATAATGATCTGCACGTCTGCTCTGTTCGCCAGAGCCGAATTATAGTTTCCCAGGTAAGTGATCACCGCATCGGAATCTACCGCCTGGTATTTTAGCGCCGCCGGCGCAGTGTAGATCCTGCCGCCTTCGTCGGCCACACTGTCATCTCCAAGCAGGAAAGACAGGTCAACAGATAGATACTGCTCCACCTTGTCATAGCTAATGCCCAACTCGCCGCAAACGTCTTGCAGGCCCACGGCCTGGTAGACCGGGTAAATAACAGTCGTGGCGCTGCTGCCCGATCCTGTGGTAACTGAACGTGTGCCAGTCTGCCTGATAAAGAGCTTCGCCGTCTGGTAGGCGTCTGACGGTGCAACCTGGCTGAAATCCTGGTTGTATCGCACTGCATCAACTGCGAGAACCTGCTGCCAGTTGACGGGAACGCCTTGGGGATCAGCAGGCGATTGGGTGCTCTGTTCGACCGCCTGCGCCGCGTTGACGTACATATCGGCTACCCGCATGCTCACCAGGGGCACCTTCTGGTACATCAAGAAAGGCGCTGCAAACAGCAACGCCACCAAAAGCAAGACTCCCAGCACGCCAATGGCTATCTTGGCTAACAATTGCCGGTCATTTTCATCAAAGAGCATCGACAGGACTTTCCTGGCGATCATGGCGATGGCGGCGGGGTCCACTACAGCCCACCGCCTTGAAGGTAGGGCTCCTCATGCGGCGCCGCTTCGATCTTGACGAAAATGCGCTGGTTCCCGGCAATTAACAACCCTTCGCCCCGCTTCGCCCCGGCCAGCAGGTCTTTCTCCGTATCCGACACCCCGTTCATCAACTCGCATAGAGCTTGCAGGTCTTTTTCCCCCTGCTGCATGATCAGCTTGTAGCAGGGGTTGTTGATCAGGGCCGAACCNNTGCCTGATCCTCTTGGAAGCGTCCCGCAGGAACTCCAGCGCCTGGGGCGTCTTTTTGTCGATCAGCATCCAGGCCTCGTCGACAACCAGGATGATCCGCTCCTGGGCGTCGGTCTCGATCATGTTCCAGACGAAGGTCAGGACGTTGAAGAACTGCGCCGCCTTGGTCGCCGGGTCGGCGTTCATTAGATCGTGGATATCGAGCACCGTTAGGTCAGCAGCGGCGTCCACCGTGCTGGGACCGTCCCAGAGGGCGGCGTCGGCACCAAGGGTGGTGCGCTGGATCAGGATCGCCAGGCGTTCGTAAAGCTCTGGCTTCTTGTTCGCCTGCTCATCGATATACCGGCTCAGGTCTTCCATGATCGGGTAGTCTTCCGGCTTCAGCGCCCTGATCTGTTCAGATGTGCTGGCGAAGGTGATACCCTTCCGTTCGTAGGTGGCGATCAGGGCGTTTTCCAGGCAGGCCTTCTCGGTGTCGGTCAAATCCTGCAGGTAGAGAGAGAAGAACGTCCGCAGGATCTTGATATGCAGCGAGAGATCGCTGGCCGCAGCGAAGTATTGCTCCTCATCCTCGTCCTGTTCTCCGGCCGGCAGCAGCCTGACCTGCAGCGGGTTGATCCTGCTCTTCCCCCCGGCCACGTTCATCCAGTTCCCTCCCAGGCGCTTGCACATCGCCCGGCACTCCCGCAAGGGGTCGATGATAATCACCTTCGTCCCCTGGGGGAACTCCCGGACCACCAGTAACTTGGATGCGAAGCTCTTGCCGGAGCCGGTCTTGCCAAGAATCGTGATGTTGGAGTTGGTGCGGTCCTCGCCGCGCTTCCAGATGTCCACCAGCACCAGGCCGCCGTCCTTGTCACGCCCAAGCACGATGCCCGAACCGTCGTTGATGCCGCTGGCGACAAAGGGGAACGACGCCGCCACGGTCTCGCTCAGCATGTTCCGGCTGCCGACTTTGTGGATGTCGGCAGGCAGGCTGAACCAGGGCCCTGCCGCCCGCAGCCCGTCTTCCTGCCGGAAGACAACTACCCGGCCCCTCATCCTGGTCGCCGCCAGCATCGCCGCTACCTGGCGGGTTTTGATTTCCAGGGCTTCCATGTCCTGCGCCACCAGCAGCAGCACAACAGTCCAATAAAGCGCTTGCTGGTTCTCGGCATCAATCTTTTGAAGCAGTTCTTCGGCATCCCTGATCAATTGCTCGGTGCGCTGCCGGATCAGGGCGTTGTTGTTCTGAGACAGGCGAGCGGTATATTCGCCGATTGCTCTAGTGATATCATTTACCAGCGCCCCGGGATCTTGGGCGGGCACGATGTGAATGCTGGCCGTCACCCCCTGCAGGGCGGCCACCCGGGAAAGCCAGGCCGCACCCACCCGGGGCGGATAGTCGGTAATCACCATCACCCGGGCAAACTGGTCTCCGAAAGCGATCTGCCGGGCTTCAAACTTCAGGGCCTGGGGCGTCAGAGCGTCCAGGAGCCCGCTATTGTCAGAGATTTGCGTTTCCCTTCTTGCCACGGTTAATTCACCACCTGAGTAAAGGTCGTCAAACCGTCAGGAGCGCTTTCGTAGGCCGCCTGGCGGGGAGCGAGAAAGCTGAACAGCAGGTCGATGATCTGCGAGTCGTTGCAGATGTTCACCCGAAGGCCGGAGGCGCCGAGGTTGCCTGCGAATTCATGGCAGCGCTTCTGAAGTTCCTCGCCCTGGTTCTGGCGTTTGCCGCTCCCGGGTTTCTGCTCAAGCAGGAGGTAATACCTGCGCTCCAGGACATCCCCCTCAGTCACCAGTCCGGCGACATACCTGACGTATTC
>PKYJ01000016.1:3853-7772 GCA_003132605.1 Peptococcaceae bacterium
ATAGAGCCGTCCCGCTTGTACATTGCGCCGCTAAAGATATCCTTGAACGGCAACCAGTCCTGGGCAGACTTTTTCTCGATCTGCGCCAGGACCTGCGCTGCGTCCGGTTTGGGCTTTCTCTTGAACCACAAACTACCTCACCTTCCTCTGGTACAGATAGAGTTTCTGGCCGGACATATACCTCTTGTATCTTTGAAAAGCGGTCAGGAAGCTGTCGCCGCCGGCCATCATCGGTTTGACCAGGAAATAACCGGCGGCGCCGAAGACGGCGACAAACAGCATGCCCCACTGCGAGTGGGCGATAAAAAGCACGAGGTAGCGAAAAGCCAGGCCGACCAGGATACCGGCTATCGTAATGAACAATTCGACCCAGCCGAAGCCGGGCCAGAACTCGAACTTTGAAGAAACGTTTCTGGGAATCTGGTACTCTCGCAATCGAACCACCCCCTAGAAAAAGGCTTTCTGAATGACCATCCTGCCAATCCCGGCTGCGGCGCCGCCAATCCCTGTTGACATGGCGAACTGCTGCAGCAGCTTCGGACTCTTATAGGTCACCCAGAACCAGCCGATGATGAAAAACACCGTCACCCCATTCAGGTTGATCGTGCCGTTGCCCATTGCCAGAAGCGACATCCGCAGCATCAGGATCTGCAATGGCTGGGCCATGCACTGGACAACCAACTCGCGCCACCAGACAGCCCCCAGACCCTCCGTCGGGCTGACGAACCCCACCGCCATCAGCGGGCCGACCATGGCCAGCAAGCCGATCTCCACGGCACGGCAGGCCATCTGAAAATTGATCAGTATGTAGATGATGAACGCCGCCAGTAACAAGAGCGCAAAAACGAGCTCACCGCCAACCAGGGTCGATGCAGCCGTTGTGAAGGGGTTGCTGTCAGGAGTCACGGCGCCTATAGCGCCCACGTCGTTCGCCATGGTCATGGAGAGCTGGAATAGCCAGCCGACTGCCCAGGGCACCCCCATGATGAAAGCGGCGGCCTTTGCCGTGCGGAACAGAACTCCTTTGGGATCGGCGGAGCCATCCCCGGCCATATGCAGCAGGTAGGTGTGGAGTATTTCATACCCGACGCGGACAGCGAGCACCACCAGGGCAAAAGCCTGGACGCCGAACATCACCGTGCGGACGTTGGGATCTTGCAGGATAGTCCCGGCTTGTTGCAGTATGCCAGTATAGTTCGCAGTGAAAAAGTTGATCACGCTCATGATGATGTTAATGATCCATTTATTGATGATGTTTTGAAAAAGAGTTTCCAGCGCAGTCAATCATTATTCCCCCTTATTCCAGTGGCCGGAGACCCCGGCCCCCCGGTAGAGCATTAAACGAAATAGGACAGGTGCGCTATGAGGGTTAAAGCGGTTTGCTGGTTAGAGTAGTAAGATGTTATTCCGCTGATCAGCCCCGCGGCAGATTCGCCGATGACCGCCGCGATGATCACGTTCTTCATCGCATGGTTGGCACGCATCGCCACTTGCGGATCGCCCTCGTTCATCATCTTCATGGCGGCATAGTAAGCCAGCATGAGACCAGCTACAATCGGTATGATAATCAGCATCCAGCCTGAGATAGCACTCACCAGGGCAGTGGTGTCATCAAGAAAGCCGATCCCGGAATTTGCCGCCCATGCCGGGGCAGCAATCGAAAGCAGCATGAACGCCAGCACCAGCGTCTGAAACAGCCGCTCATACTTTTTCATGACTCCGTTCACCTCCCTTCGGATGACAGATGACAACGAAAGAGACGCCTTGCTCAGAACACTCACCACCAGTTCCTCCTCTGTATTGAGAATTAAGCAGATCTAAAAATCCTGCTTTGAAAGCAGGATTGGTGACCAGACAGGCAGGCTCTCAAGCTTTTAAAGGTTTAGAATAATGTCGCCGCTATCAGGCTGCACATCATCCTTCGGCGGCGGCGCAGGAGTTGCTGACAGAGGCGCCGCCGGCAGCCAGACTTCCGGCAGCGTGACCAGTTTCGCATCCGGCTCAGGAGTATCAGGCAAATGGATATACTCGCTGAAATCCGGCAAGGGCAGCCTGGCCGGAAACAGCGGCGACTTGAGAACCAGCGACACGCCCCGCGGCCACCGCATGATCTCATCCGGCATCTTTAAGTATCTTTGCGCCAGCCCCTGGCTCATTCCCTCACTGTGCCCGCCCGGGTTTGCCTGGCTGCTGTAGCTCTCGGTCTGGATCGTGATCTTCCCGGTCTTTTCCGCCACGATCTCCGCCGTGTCCTTGTCTCCGGTAAGCAGGTAGATCCACGTCCAGCAGTTGCCGCTTATGGTCCGGCTCTCCCTGGGATAACGGTGCTCGATCTGATCAAGCCCTTGCACGGCTAATAGGAACCTGATGTTCCGGCTTCGGCAGGTGGTTAGTTTTGTACAAAAATCAGGGATTGCAGGCAGGTTGCCAAATTCATCCAAGATGAAATTAACGCGTCTCTGCAGCCGTCTACCCGGGCTGCGGTTGCCGAGATCGATCAGCGACTGGTATAGCTGGGCTATATACAACACCGCAAGAGCGTTGTAGGTGGTGCGTTCGTCCGGAATCACCAGATAGATTGCCGTCGGTCTCGTTCCTGGAGACTCCAGATCATGGTCCTGAACGGCAGTCAGGTATGCTATGTTGATATCCGCCCAGAGCTCAAGGATAGACAGCAGGCCGCCGAACACGCCGGCGCGGAACTTATCAGTCGTCATCCGGGACTGTCCGTATGCGGCCCTTGCAGGGTGTGCGATCGGCAAGTTATCCATCAACCTGTCCAGCTCCTTGCCGCCATCTTTCCCCAATTCGGCCAGCAAGGTATACACGGTCGTCATATTCTTGGTTCCTTCAGGCGCTTCCAACGCTGTGTAAAGCGACAGCGCAGCGCAAAGGGCCTTCTGCGACGGCGCCCAGACGGGATCTGCATACTGCCCCGATCTCGGAGTGAGAATGTTCGCCACATCCTGCGCTGCCTGGCTCGCCTTTGCCAGGTCTTTGTTATTGAAGTGCCTGGTCACTGCGTTTATCGGGTTCCAGCGACGGCTTTTGCCTGGTTCCCGAAAATCAATCCTGATCACGTCGTATCCCTGGTTATCAAGAAACTGTGCTGTCCAGGCATAAAGGTCGCCTTTGGTATCGGAAATAACCATTGACTCCCCGGCTAATCCCAGTTGCCAGATGGTCGGAACGATCACCCTTCTGGACTTGCCACTGCCAACAGCGCCCAGAACAAGCACCTGGGTTTCACTGGCGTCCAACCAGCATTTGCGGTGTTTTGCATCAGCGCCCAGCAGTATTCCGCCAGGGTCTTTCAAGGCGCACACTTCCTTTCAAAATTTCCTCGCATCGAAGCTCCGGTCGATCTCTCTTTTCGTCTGCCACCTGCTGCTGCCAAACTGCCCATTCCCAGCCGCCTGGGAGTCGCCCTCGGGGTCGTAGCCGCCGCTCAGACCCCGGCCAGGAGTAAGCGCCAGGAAAATGAGCAGCCCGATGATCAGTTGCAGCCAGCCCCACAGCTGAAAGACACGGGGCAAGACCGCGATCCCGCCGAACAGGGACAGGCTGTGCAGCCAGATCTTCGGGGCACGGGCCATGCCGTGCAGCTTGACGATCAACAAAAAGAAAAGCGCCCAGGGAAGGGCGAACAGATCGATCAGTATTAGGATCAGGGCTGCGCTATACCGGATGTACCTGGCCCGCTCTTGTCTTGCACTCATAGATCATCTCCCTTTCCTTTNNTGCCGCTAGAACTCGTATCCCTCTTCCTGGTATTGATAATCGCCTTGTTGGTGCTGATGCTCTTTGATCTCCCTCTTTCTCATCTCCTTCATCTTCGCAAGCTTGCCCCTGGCTTCGGCTTTCTGCCGCTCCCGCTCTACAGCCCGGAAGGTCCCTTGCCAGACATCTCTAACCACGC
>PKYJ01000087.1 GCA_003132605.1 Peptococcaceae bacterium
TGCTATCACCGGACGGCGGCGTCTGGGGGACGATCGGCGGAGGATGCGGTGAGGCATCCGTGCGCAGCGAGGCGATGATGCTGTTTGACTCGGGCGCGGCGCCGGGTGGCACCGGAGTGTTGCCGGCGGCCAGGCTGTTTTCCGTCACCATGGACGCCGATGTGGATGCCAATGAGGGCATGGCCTGCGGCGGCGCCATGGATGTTTTTTTGGAGAGGTTGGTCTGATGGCTGTTTTGGTGCTGGTAAAGGGCGCCGGAGACCTGGCCACCGGGGTGGCCCATCGCCTGCACCGCTCGGGCTTTCGGGTGCTGTTGACGGAACTGGCGCAGCCGACCGTGGTCCGTCGCACCGTGTCGTTTGCCGAAGCGGTCTACGAGGGTCGCCAGGATGTGGAAGGGGTCGTCTGCCGCCTGGCCTCTAGCCTCGACGAGGCCAGGGCGGTCCTGGAGCGGGGCGAGATCCCGGTGCTGATCGACCCGGTTGCGGAGGTTGCTCTGCAACTGGGGCCGCAGGTGGTGGTGGACGCCATCATGGCCAAGCGGAATTGCGGTACCAGGATCACCAACGCCCCGGTGGTGATCGGACTCGGCCCGGGTTTCACTGCCGGCAGCGATGTGCATGCAGTGGTGGAGACCAACCGCGGCCACGACCTGGGGCGGGTGATCTTACAGGGTGCCGCCGAACCGGACACCGGTATCCCGGCGCCCATCTCCGGTCTCGCGGCGGAGCGTCTGATCAGTTCCCCGGAGGACGGAGTCTTTGCACCGGGTCTGGAGATCGGCGCCCGGGTGCAGGCCGGGGATGTGGTCGGCTTCGTGGACGGCTGTCCTGTGTCGGCGCCGATCGCCGGCGTGCTGCGGGGGCTGATCCGGGTCGGCACCTGTTTGTACCGGGGGCAGAAGATGGGCGACGTTGACCCGCGCTGCCGGGTGGGATACTGTTACACCATCTCCGACAAGGCGCGGGCGGTCGGCGGCGGGGTGCTGGAAGCCGTGCTGTACTTCTTGAGGTTCGAGGTTAGAGGTTCGAGCTTCGAAGATAGCCCTGCAAATCGATGATGGAGGAGACAGACGCATGCGCGTTCAAAAGATTGGTGCGGAAGAGGCTGTCGGCCGGGTATTGTCACACGACCAGACCAAGATCGTTCCGGGCGAGTTCAAGGGGGCGGCCTTCAAAAAGGGACACCGCATCGCTGTCGAGGATATTCCTGAACTGCTGAAGATGGGCAAGGACAGCATCTACGTGCTGGAACTGGAGCCGGACGATGTCCACGAGGACGAAGCCGGGATCCGCCTGGGCCGCGCTGCAGCGGGCGAGGGAGTCACCTGTTCTGAACCCGGGGAGAGCCGGGTCAACCTCTTTGCCTCCAGGTCTGGCCTGTTGAAGATCAATGTTGCAGCACTGGAAGCGATCAATGATATACCGTCGGTGGTACTTTCCACCCTGCCGAACAATACCCCGGTGGCCGCCGGTGATCTGCTGGCCGGCACCAAAGTGATACCCCTGGTGGTCAAGGAGGAAGTGGTGCGGTCGGTGGAGCAGATCGCTGCCAGTATGGGCGCAGTGGTCAGCGTCGTCGAATACCGGACCCTGGATGTGGGCATCATCGTCACCGGCAATGAGGTCTTTCACGGGCGGATCAGGGACCGGTTCGGGCCGGTGCTCAGGGACAAGGTATCATCCTTCGGGTCGCGGGTGACGGACTTCCAGTACGCCCCGGACGATGCAGAGCGGATAGCCGGACTGATCACCGGTATGATCGCTGCCGGGGCCCAGCTATTGCTGGTTAGCGGCGGCATGTCCGTAGACCCGGATGATGTGACCCCTCAGGGGATCTCCCTGAGCGGGGCGGGGATCGAGATATACGGGGCGCCGGTGCTGCCCGGCGCAATGTTCATGTTGGCCTATCAGGGCGAGGTTCCCATCATCGGTGTACCCGCCTGTGGCATGTATTTTCACACCACCATCCTGGACCTGGTGCTGCCCCGGTTGCTGACCGGTGAGCGGTTGACCCGGCGGGATATCGTGTCCATGGGTCATGGCGGCCTGTGCAGAACCTGCCCCGAGTGCCGCTTCCCGCGGTGCAGCTTCGGCTCGGTCTCTAATGTTTTTTAAAGGGCGACTTCAATACAGCACGGAGATGCCAATATGGTTGAATTGAAGGATGTACAGGAATATGCCCAGCAGATTGCTGAGGCGATCGCGGCTGTGCTCAAGATCGATGTTGAGATAGCCGACAAAAACCTGATCCGGGTAGCTGGCACCGGGATCTATAGCCATAAGGTCGGGAGATCGATGAACCGGCAGGACTATATCTATCGTGAAGTGATCAGGCATGGCCACGAATTGGTGATCGATAATCCCGGCAAGCACGAGCTCTGCCAACCATGTAAGCAGTGGGGAAATTGTCTGGAAAAATGCGAGATCGCCTATCCGATCAACCTCGACGGCCAGGCCGTGGGCGCCATCGGCCTGCTTTGCTTTACAGAGGAATCCGCCAGGCTGGTAATGGAAAATCGGAATTCCTACCTCACGTTTCTTGGCAAGATGGCGGAAACCGTGGCCCTGAAGCTAAAAGAGAGTGAATTTCTCGAT
>PKYJ01000019.1 GCA_003132605.1 Peptococcaceae bacterium
CGCCCAGAGGGCACCCGGCTCTTATCCCACCGCTTCTAAAGAAGCGGGGGCTTAGAGCGGGTAGTCATCTGTGGTCAAAAAAACGGCCAAAGAGGCTTGCTTGGCCTGAGGAGCGAGATGCTGTTGTTGGGTACCATCGTCAATGCGGCAGTCATCATTCTGGGGGCGATCCTGGGAAATTTTCTGAAGAGCGGCTTTCCGGAGCGGTTTAAGGTCACGCTGATGCAGGCGATCAGCCTGGCGGTGATCCTGATCGGGCTGTCCATGGCATTGAAGACCGGGAACGTGATGGTGGTCATCCTGAGCATCGTCATCGGCGGCGTCATCGGAGAGCTGCTGCGCATCGAGGACAGGCTGAACAGCCTTGGACTGAAGCTTGAACAGCGCTTCGGCGGCGACAACGGCAACTTTGCCAAGGCCTTCGTGTCCGCCAGCCTGGTCTACTGCGTGGGCGCCATGGCGATCATGGGGTCCCTGGAGAGCGGCCTGACCGGCCATTACAACACCCTGTTCGTCAAGTCCATCCTGGACGGGGTTTCTTCTATTGTCTTTGCCTCCAGCATGGGGATCGGGGTGGCCTTCTCAGCCCTGCCGGTCTTCCTCTATCAGGGCAGCATCACCCTGGCGGCCGCATACATCAAGCCTCTCCTCACCGATGCCATCATCCGGGAGATGACCGCCACCGGCGGCCTGCTGATCTTCGGCATCGGCGTCAATCTACTGACGGGCGGCAAGCTGCAGATCAAGGTCGGCAACCTGCTCCCGGCCATCTTCGTGGCCATCCTGATGGTCGTCGTCTTTACCCACTTCCACATCATGTAGAAAAACGCAGCTACTCAGCCTATGCCGCAAGCCATGTGATGGACCGTCCCGAGTGGCGTAGTTACAAAAAAGTCTAATATAAGACATCCTTCTTCCGGCCTCTGACTTTGCTTTTAAGGTCTTATAGGTCTTTTCCGGCCTCTGACTTCCGGCCTCCGACTTTCGTTGTAAGGTAGGTGCCGAGCAGGGCGATGAGGCCGCCAACGATGATGTAGAGACTGGGCAACTTTCGGTAATAGATGGCGGCCATCACCGCAGTCAGCACCGGGATCAGGTAGATGTAGACGGCAGCTGTGACTGCCGGCACCCGGCTGAGGGCGAGGTTCCAGATCAGGTAGGCCAGGGCCGAGGCGAACAGCCCCAGGTAGAGGATGTTCAGCCAGCCTGAAAGGGTGACCGCGGCGAAGTTGACGGGCAGCTCTGCCAGGCTCAGGGGGAGCAGGAACAGGGTTCCGGCGAAAGTGGTATAGGCCAGCACCGTGACGGCCGGGTAGCGCTCCAACAAGGTTATCACCAGGGTACTGTAGGTGGCCCAGGCCAGCCCTGTCATCAGGACCAGGCAATCTCCGTAGAGCCGCAACGGGTTCAGGGCGAATCCCGCCAGGGAGCCGTTGGTGGCCACCAGGACCGAGCCCGCTAGGGCGATGACGATGCCCAGAGTTTGCAGCTGGGAGATCCGTTCCTTGAGCAGCAGCCAGGCGAACAGGGCGAGAAACACCGGGGCCATGGCCGCTAGGATGGCGGCGTCGGTGGATCCGGCATACCGGAGGCCCTGGTTCTGCAGAAAGTTGTACAGGGTGACACCGGTCAGGCCGCAGGCCGCCAGGCGCAGCCAGTCCCGGCGCTGGATCGCCGGCTGGCGCCTGCAGAGCAGGTACAGGCCCAGGGCCAGGCTGGCCACTAGGAAGCGCAGGAAGGCGATAGTATTTGGGGGCAATTGCAGGAGCATGACCTTGATATTGATGAAGGTGCTCGCCCAGATGGCGGAAGCCAGGAGCAGGCCAAGGTGATAGGTAGTCGCGCCGTACCGGCGCCGCGGCTTTTGTTCGGGATGCTGTTGTGGAGGACGGATGATTGCTGATAAATCGGGTGCTGCCAAAGTAAAGCTCCTTTCGCTTCCGACCTCTGTTTACTAAAACGCGCCGTAAAGCCCCCTTCTTCAGATGTGGGGATATAAGGCGCGGCGGCTGAGGGGTTCGATACCCCGGAGGCCGCTTATTTTACTGGCGGCTTGTGTTATCAATTGTCCGGCGGCCGAGCAGCAGCATATAGAAGAAGGCCATGGCGAACAGGATGGTGGCGGAGACCCCGAAGGTGGAATGAAAGCCGTAGGTGTCTCCCAGCTTCCCGCCGATCACGGGACCCAGCGCCATTCCCAGACCGTCGATGCTCATGAAGATGGAGTAGAGGCTGCCTCGCACCGAGCTGGGCATCAGGTGCGCCAGCAGCCCGTTCCAGGATGGCAGGATGAAAGCGTAGGAGATACCCAACAGGATGCTGTAGGGGTAGATCAGCAGCGGCCTGGGGTAGCGGGAGATAGCCAGCAGCAGCGCTCCGGCCAGGAAGAACCCCGTCACCAGGAACAGGCGGTACCCCAGACGGTCCACCAGTTTCCCGACCGGCACCATGAGGGCGATCGTGATGGCGCCGACAACAAGGATAAGAAAGCCGTAAGCAGTCTGGTCCAGACCGTAGACTCCCTTGATGAAGGGGAACAGCAGCGGCACCAGCATGCTTATGGCCAGGGTCTGGGCGAAGGCCCCCGGCAGCAGCACCCGGAGGTTCCAGACCTCCCGGATTGTCTGGATCAGGTGGCGCCTGGGGCCAGACACCACGTTGGCGTGCTTCATGGAGATCCACTTGCGGGTGTTTAAGGCCAGCAGGACCGGGATGCAGAAGATGCCCAGCAGGACCGTGATCAGGAACCTTGGTCCCAGGTGGAAGAGCAGGTTGATCAGGACAAACCCCGATCCCATTCCCAGCAGCCAGGCCACGAAGATGGAACTGAGGGTTCCGGCCTGTTCATCGCTCGGAGAGTGCTCCACCAGAGTGCTGACCACCGCCGGCCAGACCGGAGCACAGCCCAACCCGAAGAGGATCGCTCCCAGCAGCAGGACCACCCATGACCTGCTCCATAAAAAGGCGCTGAGTCCCAGCAGCGCCCAGGGGAGACTGAGCAGCAGGGTCCTCCGGGCGCCTAGAAAATCCACCAGCCAGCCGGCGAATGGTTTGGCAATGGTATCGGCGCCATACATGGCGGAGATGATGGCGCCGCTCAGGAAGACGGTGATCCGTAAGCGGTGGGTGGCACCTAGAGCCAGGTGGGGGATGTAGATGGGGACCAGGGCAATAAACATCGCGCCCCGCACGAATTCCACCGAGCCGATGAGGCTGAGAAGGATCCAGTAAAAGCGCCGGAAGTATGCCTCTTTAAGGTCATCGCCCATCCGCTGATAATCTCCTAATAATCGGCTGTTAGTCCGGCACTAACCTGATTTAGCAGCTTGGCCGAGTTGTGCCGTAATGTGTGCCCGCGCCCCACCCACTGCTACCAAACAGCATGTGCTGGTCGTTGGTAAGTGTTCGTTAAACGGTGCTGGCTGTCATTGCCGGTACGCTGCCGGGATATTCTCCCGCCAGCAGCGACAGCAGGATCCTGGCAGCCATATTGGCGGCTTCCGGGCGTCCCGCAGCCTGTGCCCCGGAACGCAGTGCTTCATAGAAATGCTTTTGGGTCAGGACGAGGTGCAGCTTCGCCTTCAGATCTTTCAGGTCGTAAACCGGCAGCGCCGCTCCCGCATCAAGCAAATATCGGGTGTTTTCCGTTTCCTGGCCCGGGATCGGACGGTAGATCAGCATCGGCAGCCCCACGGCCAAGGCCTCGGAGATAGTCAGGCCTCCGGCCTTGGTGATGAGTAGATTGGACACCGCCATGAACTCCTCCACGTTGTCGATAAACTGGTAGATCTTGAACAGCTTGTTGAATCTGCCTCTCTGCTCTATCAGGTGCTGATAGAGACCCTTGTCCTTGCCGGTGATCACCAGTACCTGCAGAGGTAGGGGGAACTCATCCAGTACCTGGCAGAGGGCCGGGATTCCCCGCAGCATTCCTACTGCGCCGGTCATGACCAGGATCACCGGGATCTCGGGCCTGAGCCCGAACTTGGCATACAGGGTTTCCCGGGGAGGTGTTCGGGAGAATTTAAGATCGATGGGAATGCCGGTAACGAGAATTTTGGGATCGGGCACTCCTTGGTAGATCAGTCCATGGCGGACCTGCTCGGAGCCAACCAGGTAGAAGTCCGTTTCCGGATGCACCCACTGGCTGTGAGCGGTGTTGTCGGTGATCACGGTGACCAGCGGGGCATCGAACAGGCCCTGCCGCTTGATGTAGGAGATGACGCCGGCCGCCATGGGATAGGTGGCGACCACAAGCCTGGGCGAGCGCTCGGCCAGAAAATCGAGGATCTTCCCAAGGCCAATGTTGGTGAGGTGCTTTTCCATCAGTGTGTCCAGTTTCAGGGTGTCCGTTACCCGGTAGAAGTATCCATAAAGAGCGGGCGTGTTGCGGACCGACTTGGTATACGTGAACCTGGTGAACCTGTTGATGGCAGGACTGATCAGTTCCATGAAGTCGACAATCTCGGTATGCAGCTTGTCCTGGCAGAGGTCCAGAGCCTTGGTCAGCGCCAGCGACGCTTGACGGTGCCCGCCACCGTAGCTGGCAGAAAGAAATATTACATCGAGCATTGGATACTAACCCCCATTTTGGGAACGATGGGTTTTCAGGGGACATTCCCGAGAGAATGTGTCCCCATTCCTCTAAAAGGGTATGCCCCCATCCCTTATATATAATCATATACGCTCAGTATATAACGCATATTAACGTATTGTAAACTTTTATCATTTCTGACGCCTGGCAAACCCCACGGGTTCATCGTAGGATGTTGCCGGACAACCTTGATATTACCTTAATACTTCCTTAATACTTCCTTAACAATTCTCCTGTAACATTACTTTTTAGGAATTCTAAATATTTTTTGGAGGTGGGTTGTCGTTGTTTAGCGGTAGGAGAGGGTTGGGATTAGCTTTATCTGTTGTTTTGGCGGGCAGTATCCTCTTGACTGGGTGTGCTTCCAAGAGCCAGACGAGCCCTACACCGGGCAGCAGCAGCGGTGTCGATTTTACGGTGTCCGGGAGCATTACCACAGCCGGTTCCTCGGCGTTGCAGCCGTTAGTGGAACAGGCTGCGAACCAGTTCATGCAAAAGGATTCTAACGCTAAGATCAGCGTGCAGGCAGGCGGCAGCGGGACAGGACTGGCTCAGATAGCACAGGGCAGCATCGATATCGGGAATTCGGATCTTTTTGCAGGCGAGAAACTGACTTCCGCCCAGGCAGCAGGTTTAGTCGATCATAAAGTGTGCGTGGTGGGTTTTGCCACGGTGGTCAACCCCGGTGTCACTGTCGATAATCTTACCAAGCAGCAGTTGCAGCAAATCTTCACCGGGAAGATCACCAACTGGAAGGATGTCGGTGGAAGCGATCAGCAAATCACCGTGATCAACAGGCCGACCAGTTCCGGCACCAGGGCGACCTTCAAGAAGTATGCCCTTGACGGTCTGGAAGAGGCCCAGGGTATTGCGCTGACCCAGGACAGTACAGGCGCCGTCGCCAAGACTGTGGCCGGTACGCCGGGCTCCATCAGCTATCTGGCGTTGTCCTATGCGAGCAGCAACAATACGGTAAAAATGTTGAAGCTGGACGGCGTCGATCCTACCAACGACAACATCACCAGCGGCAAATACCCCATCTGGTCATATGAGCATATGTATACCAAGGGAGACCCCCAGGGCCTGACCAAAGCCTTTATCGACTACATGGCGGGCGATGAGGTAAAACCGCTGATCCAGCAACTGGGCTACATAGTCGGCTCGGACATGAAAGTGTCTCGGAATAGCTAACCTCGAAGTTGGAGGTCCGAAGTTCGATGTTCGATTCTTTCAAGGTTCGAAGTTCGAAAGAGTCGAACATCGATTTTATAGAAAACTTGGCCTTGCGTTAAGCTATAATAGTGTGGACGGAAGCATTATAGGAATTGGCTAAAGGCCAATTCCCTCTTCAATCGAACCTCGAATATCGAACCTCGAGAAGGGTGACCAGATAAGCATGGTTAGCGTGGACGTGTCAAATAAAATTGGAAAATATACTACTTTTGCCTGCGCCATCCTGATCATCACAATCACCATGTCGATCATTCTTCTCATAACCTACAAAGGTCTCGCCATCTTTACCAGAGACGGGGTTTCCCTGAAAAACTTTTTCCTCACCACCAAATGGAATCCGGACGCAACACCGGCTGAGGGAGGCCCCTTCGTGGGGGCGGCGCCTTTTATCGCCGGTTCTGTGGCAGTGTCCCTGCTTGCCTTGCTGTTCAGCGCGCCGCTCGGGATCGGAATTGCCATCTTCATGGCCGAGATCTCTACCGGATGGGGATGCAAGATCATGCAGCCGGTGATCGAGTTGTTTGTGGGTATTCCCTCGGTGGTCTACGGCTGGATCGGGATCAGCGTGCTGGTGCCATTTATAAGAAACCATATCGGAGGCATGGGATTCAGCCTCCTGGCAGGGGCTATTGTCCTGGCCGTCATGATCCTTCCCACCATCGCCAGTGTCTCCACGGATAGCCTGAGGGCCAACCCGGCCGATATCCGGGAAGGATCCCTGGCGCTGGGGGTGACGCGTTGGCAGACGATTTTGATGGTCATGGTTCCTGCAGCCATGCCGGGAATTTTAACGGCAATTGTCCTGGCGCTGTCCAGAGCCTTCGGAGAAGCTCTGGCTGTCCAGATGGTCATCGGCAACGCCATCAGGATGCCGACATCCCTGCTGGGCCCCATGCATACCATGACCAGCATCATTACCATGGAGATGAGCGATACGGTCATGGGCACGGTCTCCAACGACGTCCTCTGGACGATCGCTTTCATGCTCCTGTTCATCTCATTTATATTTATCCTGCTCATCAGGACTATTAACCGGGGGAGGACGGCAATGAGATGATCAGCTCCCGTAACTCCGAAAGAATAGCTACAGCAATCTTCTATCTGATTGCCCTTCTGGTCTCGGTGTTGCTGGTGGCACTGATCGGCTACATATTATATCATGGCCTACGGGTGATTAACTGGCACTTCTTGACCGCCGCTCCCCAGCCTTTTCAGGCAGGCGGCGGGATCGGCCCCGAGATCTTCAACTCCCTGATGCTGCTGATCTTGACCATGCTCTTGACAGTCCCCCTTGGTCTGGGCGTGGGCATCTACCTGTCTGAATTTGCCAGAGAGAGCAGAATTACCAGGATAATCCGGATCTGTATCGAATCGCTGGCTTCCATGCCTTCGATCGTGATCGGGATTTTCGGATTGATGCTCTTTGTGACCATTTTAAAATGTGGTTTTTCCGTTCTCAGCGGGGTTATGGCCCTGACGGCACTCAATCTCCCGGTAATGACCAGGCTAGCTGAAGATGCCATCAAAAATGTGAGTAAAGATTTGAGGGAGGCCAGCCTGGCCCTAGGCGCCACCCAGTGGCAGACCATCACCAACGTGGTGCTGGTGGCGGCCATCCCCGGCCTGGTGACAGGCGTCATCCTGTCTGCGGGGCGGGTTTTCGGAGAAGCGGCAGCCCTGCTCTATACGGCCGGCATCACCACGCCGGCGCTGCATTTTAACGATGTCAACCCTTTCAGCAACAACTCTCCTTTCTACCTGTTCAGGCCGGCTGAAACGCTGGCCGTCCACATCTGGAAGGTCAACAGCGAGGGCCTGAATCCCGACGCCAGCCAGATAGCCGATGGGGCGTCGGCTGTATTGATAATCATGGTGCTCCTCTTTAATCTGGTGTCCCGGTGGACAGGCAGTTGGCTTTTCAACAAAAAGACGGGACAGTAATAAAACGAATCATGAATCACGGGAAGAAAGGGGAACTTCATTTGGCACCGGAGCTCTTTCCTGCAAGCAATCTGTTTGACTTCGCCGGCCGGGTGTTGCAGGCGGCAGGGGTGGACGAACAGGAGAGCCGGGTAGTGGCCGACAACCTGGTCACTGCAAACCTGAGAGGGATCGACTCCCATGGTATCAGCCGCCTGCCCCTGTACATGGAGCGGCTGGAGGCCGGCCTGATCGCTCCCCGCACCGAAGTGGAGAGAGTCCGCCAGGCGCCAGGCACTTGCGTGCTGGATGCCCATAATGGATGGGGCGCCGTGGCCGGGCTGGCCGGGATGCGGGAAGCGATCGCCAGAGCGCGCCAGGTGGGGACAGGGGTGGCGGTGGTCCGGCGCTCCAACCACTTCGGAATCGCTGCCTACTACGCCCAGGAGGCGGTGGCGGCGGGTATGATCGGGGTGGCCATGACTAACGCCTCGGCCAACATGCCCCCCTGGGGCGGGCGGCAGCCCTACTTCGGCACCAACCCGATCTGCGTGGCGGTGCCTGCGGGCAAGGAGCGTCCGGTGATCTACGACGGGGCGACCAGCGTGGTGGCCATCGGTAAGCTGGTACTGGCCGCCAAGAAGGGCGAGCAGATACCGCCCACCTGGGCGGCGGATCAGTCTGGCCAACCCACGACCGACCCCCGGGTGGCCGTGGCCGCCGGGAACCTGCTGCCCATGGGGGGTTACAAGGGCTATGGTTTTGCCCTGATGGTGGATGTGCTGTCGGGAATCCTGGCAGGCGCCGCCTTCGGTCCCCACGTCAGTAACTTGCGGCGCCTGGATGCCCCCCAGAATGTTGGCCACTTCTTCGCCGCCCTGGACATCGGCGCCTTTACCGACCCGGCGGAGTTCCGGGGAGAGATGGAGCAACTGGTGCGGGAGATCAAGGATTCACCCCGGGCGCCGGGCTCAGAGCGGGTCTACCTGCCCGGAGAGATCGAGTGGGAGTTCGAGGAGCGGCGCCGGCGGGAGGGGGTCCCTGTGCCCCCGGAGGTGCTGGCGGAACTGCGGCAGGTGGGGGAACGCTATAAAGTGGCGCTCGAATAACAGAGGTCAGAGGCAAGAGGCCGCTCACGTTAGGGCCGGGACTTCTGATTCAGGTGGACGTGCATAAAGATTAGGGAGGCCCTCTTTTAAGAGAGGAGTGTTTCCTTTGGATAAGCCGATCGAGGCGATCCAGGCCCTGATCTTTATGTCGGTGGTGGTGGAGCTGCTGCTCGCCATCTTTCAAAAGTTTGTCAGCAAGCAGGCGGGCCATCTGATGGTGGTCGTGTTCGGAGTCGCCCTCTGCTTTGCTTATCAGGTTGGCATCTTCACCAGCCTTGGCCTCGTGACCAAATACCCCTTTGTGGATTACCTGATCTCCGGGATCATCATCTCTCAGGGCTCCAACGCCCTCTCCCAGTTGTTCAATCTGCGGCACAAATAAGCCGGTGTTTGTTCAACTGGGTCTTGGTTCATCTGTGATAAATGGCAGTATCGGCAACGCCCGCCTTAGCATGCATTCTCCCGGCGCTCGATGAGACAAACAAAAAGATTAATCACCATTACTTGTTAAGGCAATGAGCATTAATTCATTGTGCTTCTTGATCTCGCCCCGTGCCGCGCTTTCGTTGACACTCTCCCAGAAATCGGGTAAGCTAAAACCGTTCATAAAAGCAGGTTTTGGATCTGACATGGCAAATTACAAACAAATTTTCGCTGGCCTAACTCACGACTGAAGTCACGAGCGTGCGGCCATCAGAGCATCAACTCCGGAACGTGGAAAGTGCTTTTAGCATCCAAACTGTGAACAGGGAGAGGTGGCGAGAGATGACCTTAAATTGGATCGATGTGGTCATTCTGCTGATTCTTTTGGCAGGAGCCTGGCAGGGCTTCTGCCGCGGCCTGATCCTCACCTCAGGCAGACTACTCGGTTTTCTCGGGGGCATCTGGCTGGCCGGGCGCTACTACCTCACTGCGGCCCAGTTCCTCGGGGTGCAACTAGGTCTGGACAAGCTGTTCGCCGGGATTCTGGCCCCCTTTACCGCCAACATTCCGGCCGCCATACCAACTATCGAGCTCTTCGGTTCGGGATCGTCCAACGGCTTTCCCCCCTCCCTATGGGTGCCGGTGAGCAACGCCCAGGCGGGTATCTACGGTTCCGGAATGGCCCAGTCACTGGCTCTCGTCATCGTCGAGGTGATCGCCTTTTTGCTGATCATGGTCCTGGTGAGTTACCTGGTCATGGTCCTGGCCTCCTTTTTGTCCAGAGCTGTCCATCTCCTGATGCTGGGCTGTCTCGACCGCCTTGGCGGGGTGGGCATCGGCCTTGCTACCAGGGTGTTGGAGTTGGTGGTGGTCATCGGACTACTGACCCCGGTTGTGCTGGGCTTGTCCATGGGGATTCCGGAACGGGGAGGCCTGCTGCAGTCCTTTTCCCAGGCCTGGCACAGGTCGGTGCTGATCTCGTTATTCAACGGTACCTGGAATACGATGGTGGCGCCAGCCCTGAAGAGCCTCGTCCAGATGATCTGAGCGGCAGTAATCGTGAGAAGCAATCATGTGTGTCTTATTGAGAAGTGAAGTGGGACGCAGGGAGGTGATAGGGATGCGGGAACATGAGCGGACATCGTCCTCAGGGCAGGCCCTGGGGCATCAGCAACCACTCAGGCTGACCCAATACGCCAAGGCGGCAGGCTGAGCAGCCAAACTGGGGCCGGGCGCCCTGGCGGAGATTCTGAAACACCTGCCCAAGTTCGAACATCCGGACCTCCTGGTAGGCTATGGCGTGCCCGATGATGCTGGAGTTTACCGGCTGAGTCCCGACCTGGCCCTGGTGCAGACGGTGGACTTCTTCACCCCGGTGGTGGACGATCCCTACACCTTCGGCCAGGTAGCCGCCGCCAATGCCCTGAGCGACATTTATGCCATGGGTGCGGCGCCCCTGACCGCCTTGAACCTGGTGGCTTTCCCTATCTGCACCCTGGGAGTGCCTGTCCTGCAGGAGATCCTGCGGGGGGGCTGCGACAAGGTGGCCGAGGCCGGGGCGGTGATCCTGGGCGGGCATTCCATCGAGGACGATGAGCCCAAATACGGGCTGGCCGTCACCGGTGTCGTGCACCCGGACCGGATTGTCACCAACCAGGGAGCAAGGCCCGGGGATTGGCTGGTCCTCACCAAACCCCTGGGTACAGGGGTGTTGGCCACTGCCCTCAAGGCCGGATTGTTGGATACGGAGACGGAACGTTTACTGGGAGAAACTATGGCAACGCTGAACGCCGGGGCGTCCCGGGCGATGCTACGGGTTGGCGTGAGCGCCTGTACCGATATCACCGGCTTCGGCCTGCTGGGACATTTGAGGGAACTGGCTTTCAACAGCAAGGTGGACCTGGAGGTCGACGCCACTGCCGTGACCTACCTGCCCCAGGCCCGAAAACTGGCCGGACAGGGGATCATCCCGGCCGGGGCATACAACAACCGGGAGCACCTGGCGCCCTACGTGGAAGTGCTAGGGACGGTAAACGCCGCAGAGCAGGATCTGCTGTACGACCCGCAAACCTCCGGGGGGCTGCTGCTGGTGGTGGACGAAAACAGGAAAGAGGAGTTGTTGACGGCCCTGCGCCAGGAGGGAATCAGGCGTCCCGGTGTCATTGGCCGGGTGCTTGGCAGCGGTACCGGCAAGATTGTGATCAGAGGGGTGTAGCAGGAAGCACTTCGTGCACCATTCGGGATCAGAGGGATTGAGAATTGGACATCCGAATCAGAGATACAGATGGATAGTGCAGTTAACGTCAAAGGCTAAACTGGGGGATGCGAAGTGGAACAGCAATCTGATATGGTCGACGTGCGCGGCCTAGCCTGCCCACAGCCGGTGATCCTGACGCGTCAGGCCCTGGAGCGGTCTGGGCAGGATAGGATCACCGCGGTCGCCGACAACGAGACAGCCCGGGACAATATTGTGAAGATGGCCCGGTCGCTCTCCTGCGGGGTGGAAGTGGACCAGCGGGGAGACGACTTTTACATCGCTATCACCAAGACGGAGGATTTCGGCGCCGCCCTGGAGCCCCAGGAGAATTTGCTGTTTCTGGTGGCCTCGGATAGCCTGGGCCGCGGCAGTGAAGACCTGGGGAGACTGCTGATGAAGAACCTCTTCTACACCATGTCGGAGCAAGGCGGCTTGGGGAAAGTGATCATCTTTATCAACAGCGGGATCAAGCTGGCCTGCACCGGGTCGCCGGCCCTAGATTTCCTGTTCGAGCTTCAGCAGGACGGGGCCGAGATCTTCGCCTGCGGCACTTGTCTTGACTACTTCAAGCTCAAGGACCAGTTGAGCGTAGGCCAGGTCACCAACATGTACACCATCCTGGATTATCTGCAGAAAGTGCCCCGGGTCATCTACCTGTAATACATCCGACGACCGACGGCTATGGGGAAGGGTGAAGCGATATGCTCAGACTGCTCAACTTCTGGATCCTCCTCATCGCATTCCTGAACAGCAATATCCAGGTTTACGGCGTCAAGGTCATCAGGATCCTGCTCATCGTCGTGGGCCTGATACTGACAGAGAAAGTTGGCAACCGGCTGATCAGCGGTCTTATGGGCCGAATTCCCGGGACCTGGCACGAGCGTCGCATCAAGACGCTGCGCGGCGTGATCCAGAACCTGTTGCGCTATGCTCTCTACTTCGTCGGGGCAATTATGATCCTGTCGGAATTGAACGTGGATACCCGCTCGATACTGGCGGGGGTCGGGATCATCGGCCTGGCCGCCGGCATCGGAGCCCAGAACCTGGTGCGGGACGTGGTCACCGGGTTCTTCATCCTGTTCGAGGACCAGTTTGCGGTGGGCGACTACGTAAATATCGCCGGGGTCACGGGGACGGTCGAAGACATGGGGCTGCGGGTGACCAAGGTCCGGGAGGCGACCGGCGACTTGCACATCATCTCCAACGGGGAGATCAAGCAGGTGGTACGCCTGCACACACCGAGGGATGACGAATGATGCCTACGGTGCGGTACAGCTTGGGTGATGTGGTGCGCATGAAGAAGCAGCATCCCTGCGGCAGTTTTGAATGGGAGATCCTGAGGGTGGGGATGGACTTCCGCATCCGTTGCCTGAAGTGCGGGCGGATGGTGATGCTGCCGCGCCCGAAGTTCGAAAAAAGCGTGAAGGCGTTGGTGAAGTCTGCCATCCCCGAAGCGACCACCGGTGATAATAGCAGTCAGTAGTTGGTTGCAACTATCAACCGGGCAACTAAATAGTTGTTTTCCGGTGGCAGGATGTGCTATCATGTTATCGTATATCCCTGCCCCCACGCTTGTGGGGGCCGTCAGTCCAAAGGGAGGAGGTGTGTAATTTGCACGCCTACGAGCTGCTGTTCATCCTCAAGCCAGATCTTGAGGATGAGGCAACCACAGCCGCCATCGACAAGTATGTCAATTTGATCCAGCAGAACCAGGGCGCCGTCGAGCAGGTCAGCCGGTGGGGTAAGAAGCGGTTGGCCTACGAGATCCGGGACTTCAGGGATGGTTTCTATACCCTGATCCAGTTCCAGGGCGTCTCTGCTACTATTAAGGAGCTGGACCGGTTGATGAGGTTGGCGGATGAGGTGCTGCGGCATATGATCATGCGTAAAGACGCCGCTTGATGACAGAGGTCATCCGGCATCTGTTTCCGCAGGGAGGGTAAGCTGTGCTGAACAGGATTGTGTTGATCGGAAGATTGACCAGGGAGCCGGAATTGCGCTTTACATCCACGGGGACGGCGGTGGCCAATTTTACCCTCGCCGTCGACCGGCAGCGTCCTAACAGCCAGGGTGAGCGAGAGGCGGATTTCATCAGGATCATCGTCTGGGGGAAGCAGGCCGAGACCTGCTCCAACTACCTGGGCAAGGGCCGCCTGGTGGCGGTAGACGGACGCCTGCAGATCAGCAAATACCAGGACAAGGAAGGACAGAGCCGTACCTCTGCGGAAGTGGTGGCAGAGAACGTCAGGTTTCTCGACCGCCCGCGTGAGGGTGCCGGAGCTGTGCCGGGAGTGCCGGCGGTCGATGCGGGCAATGATTTTCCGCCCGGCGATTTCGGCGATGGTGGATTTGGCAGTGAGGAGCCCCCGTTCTGATTGGCGGCGCTTGCCCGAACCCCGGGCACTATCGCTGTGGTTAAGAGACGGGCCGTCGGTGGCGCCGGTACGCTTGTGCTAAAGACGCTTCCAGGCTGAACCAGGGGCCGTCTGATGCGCCACCACCTATTCTAAAACAAGACTAGCAGGCTTCGGCCTTGGAAGTTTAAAAAACAGGAGGTGTCGCCCGGCCTTCTCGAACATCGAAAGGGCCAGGTGGAAACTTGAGACGAGAACGCGGGAAGCGAAAAAAGAAGGTATGCAGCTTCTGTGTGGACCGTTCCGGCCAGGGAGCCGCGATCGATTACAAGGATGTCTACAAGCTGCGCAAGTATGTTACCGAGCGGGGCAAGATCCTGCCCCGGCGGATCTCCGGCAACTGTGCCTTTCACCAGCGCCAGTTGACGGTGGCTATTAAGAGGGCGCGCAACGTGGCGCTGTTACCCTTCACGATTGATTAGGCCCCGACACTAAACTGATGGTGGCTTCGCCGAGCTGTGCCAGTGATGAATGCCGTGGATGCCTTACAGTAGTGCCGGGCGCCGGGCATGGAGAGCGGCCCAAAAAGTTTTATAGCGGCCTATTTCAGGGGGGGGAAGCACCCCCCTTTGTTTTTTTCCAGGGAGCCCTGCCTGCCCCACCTGTGGAAAGGGCAACCAGGAAAGGCGTCAAATCGACGGATGCCAAGGAATATTCTCCTTAGGTCGGAACCAAAATACCAGCGAAAAGAGTTCCGGTTTTGCAGGAATCACATTAAAATTTGCCGAAGTAAAGCCTTTGTACTTGTATGTGCTTGCGCCTTCGCAGGCTCTGCGCAAGCCAGGTCTTCTATATAAAAAGCGGATGAAAGCAGGGAATGGTGTGGGCTCAACCTTCTACCGGAAGTACAAGCGGATGCTGTTCATCGGGCTAGGCGTCCTGACCGTGTTGAACTCCCTGTCGCTGGGGCTGACCGGGCACCTGAACCTGGGCCTGTTCACCATCTTCATCGCCTTGCTGGGGATGAGCGGTCTGGCCTATATGGACCAGAAGGAAGGGGATGCCCTGGCTGAGGAGGTTAGGGCTGACATTGAAGCCGGACTCCCGGCCCCAAGCGGCGGCGCGGTGCCGGACAGAGCCCGGCTCACCCTGGCTCTGTTGCAGGTGGACGACTACGACGAGATTTTTCAGGGTCTGTCCGATGAGAAGCGCCCGTTGCTGGTGGCAGCCGTGGACAAGTACCTGCGGGAGTGGGCGGCCGGGGTGAAGACGTACCTGCGCAAGGACGGGCGGGACCGTTACCTGGCCCTGATCCCTGCGGAAGAGCTGGATAGGCTTGAGGAAACCAGTTTTCCGGTCATCGACCAGATCCGCCAGGTGAGCGCCGGCAACCACCTGCCCGTCACCCTAAGCATCGGTGTCGGAAAGGGGGGCGGCGAAAGGGAGCCAGCCCTTTTGGGGCGGCTCGCCCAGGAAGCCCTCGACCTGGCCCTGGAGCGGGGTGGTGACCAGGTGGTGGTCAAGAGCCCGGACCATACCTGGTTTTACGGCGGGCGCACCGAAGCCGTGGGCAAGCGGAGCCAGGTCCGGTCCAGGGTTACCGCCACCGAACTGCACCGGCTGTTTGAGCTTTGCAACAACGTGGTGATCATGGGCCACAGGGGCATTGATTTCGACGTGCTGGGGGCGGCCTTCGCCCTGGCCGAAGCGGCCCGGCACTATGGCAAGAAAGTGCACATCGCCGTGGATCATCCGGGTGGCGCCGTGGAACGATTGCTGGACGTGATCACCCAGCGTGAGCCCGACCTGTTGGGGAATGGAAAGGAGATTGCCGGCAGCGTATCATCCCAGACCCTGCTGTTGTTAGTGGACGTACACCGCCCGAGCCTGGTGGCCTACCAACCGCTGCTCAGCCGGGCCGGCTATATTGGGGTGATCGACCATCACCGGCGCAGCGAGGAGTTCCTGGAGCGGGCCAACATCATCTACCTGGTGCCATCGGCCTCTTCCACCTCGGAACTGGCTGCCGAGTTGGTCCGCTACCTGCCCGGACATGTCGGCATCTCTCCGCTGGCGGCAACAGCACTGCTGGCCGGACTGATCGTCGATACCAAGAAGTTCAGTTTTGCCACCAGCGCCAGCACCTTCCGGAACGCGGCCTGGCTTCGGGAGGCCGGGGCTGATCCGGCTGTGATCCAGAGCCTGTTTACCGACAGCCTGGAGGTCATGCTCTACCGGGCTCACTTGATGCAGAGCGTGGAGATCGTCTACGGACGGTTTGCCCTGACCATGGACGAGCAGGTGTTCCCTGAGGCCCAGGTATCCGCCTCCCGGGCGGCGGATACACTGCTGGAAGTGGACCAGGTAGAAGCATCCTTCGCCCTGTATCCGACCAGAGAAGGAGTGGGCATCAGCGCCCGGTCCCGGGGACTGGTGAATGTCCAGCGAATCATGGAGCAGATCGGCGGCGGCGGGCACTTCACCGTAGCCGGGGCTCAGTTGGCGGGGGCTGACTTGCAGGAAGTGCGCCGGCAACTGTTGGGGTTGTTGGATACCCTGTCGAACGAGCAGGAGGAGAGGACATGAAGTCCATGAAGCTGATTTTGCGGGAAGATGTCAAGAGCTTGGGGAAAAAAGGAGAGACCGTAAACGTGGCTGAGGGCTATGCCCGCAACTTCTTGCTCCCCAAGGGGCTGGCAGTTCCCGTTACAGAGGGCAAGCTGAGGGAGGCCACCCTGATCCAAGATGGGCGCCTGAAAAAGGAGGCCCGACTCCAGCAGAACGCGGAGAGCCTGGCTGCCCGTCTGAATGGCCTTGCCCTTACCGTTGCCGCCCGTACCGGAGAGTCGGGCAAGCTGTACGGCGCCGTCACCAACAAGGATATTGCCCTGGAGTTGGAACGGGTGCTGGGCAAGACCTTTGACAAACGCAAGCTCGAGCTGCCGGAGCCAATCAAGACCTTGGGCACCTTCCTGGTGACGGTAAGACTGCACCCGGGCCTGGCAGTATCGATCACGGTGACGGTGGTGGGTGCATAACCGCGGCATCAGGCCCGCCGGAGACGAAGTACTGATCCAAGCTGTTCTAAAGGGGGAACCGGAGAATGGCGGGAGCAAACCGGAAAGGCCCACTGGCATGCAAGCTTAAAGAATTCCCTGAAGAAGGTTCTAAAGAAGGCCCCAAAGAAGGTTCGTCCGCAAACTTAAAGCTCAAGGGGCGGGTGGCTGCTCTCTATTCGATCATGGGCGAGATCTACGGCTCCGAGCGGCTGGTGCTGAGAGCGAGCAAACTGGGTGTGCTGGAGGCGATGCGGTCCTCCGACCTGCCGGAACAGGTGCTGGCGCTGCAGAAACTGGTTCACGGCGACCCTACCCTGGAAAAAAAGCCACCGGCCCGGCAGATCCCGAACGTGCTCCGGGGCATTGAAGACGCCCTGGCCCAGGTGGTGGCCCGCCGGGTGGTGGAAGACGATCTGGAGCAGAAGATCACCGAGAAGATTCAGGAGCGCCAGGACCAGTATTTAGAGGATATGAAGGCCCAGGTCATCAAGGAGAGGGGAGGGCCTGAAAACGCCGCCACCTTGAAGAAACTGGCGATTTTAGAGAAAATGAAGACGGTGCGGCTCAACGCCTCGGTGGTTGATGTGCTGCGGCCCGGCAGCCCAGAGGAGATCGTCGGCCAGGAGCGTGCGGTCCGGGTACTGATGGCCCGTTTGGCGGCGCCGTACCCGCAGCATATACTGCTCTATGGGCCACCGGGAGTCGGCAAGACATCGGCCGCCCGCATCGCCCTGAAGAGCGTGCAGGCCTTAGGAACCGGTACCTTCCGTCCTGATGCGCCCTTCATCGAGGTGGACGGGGCGACCCTGCGCTGGGACCCCCGGGAGGCTACCAACCCACTGCTGGGTTCGGTACACGACCCGATCTACCAGGGCGCCCGGCGCGACCTGGCGGAGAGCGGCGTCCCGGAACCGAAGCTCGGCCTGGTGACCAACGCCCACGGCGGGATCCTGTTCATCGACGAGATCGGCGACCTGGACCCGATCATGCAGAACAAGCTGCTCAAGGTGCTCGAAGACAAGAAGGTCACCTTTGAATCATCATATTATGACCCCCACGACCCTCAGATACCCCAATACATCAAGGAGCTCTTCGAGGAGGGGGCACCGGCGGACTTTGTCCTGATCGGGGCGACTACCCGCGACCCGGAGCAGATCAACCCGGCCTTCAGGTCCCGTTGCGCCGAGATCTATTTCGACTGTCTGACTCCCTGGGACATCCAGCAGGTAGTGCGCCAGGCCGCCCGCAAGCTGGGGGTACGGCTGGGCGCCGGGATGGCCGAGGCTATCAGCGACTACACGGTGGATGCACGAAAGGCCACCAGCATCCTGGTAGACGTCTACGCCATGATGCTCTACCGGCACGGCGGCACTCCGCCCGAGAGGCGTCGCAGCAGCCACCGGGTTACCATGGAGGACCTGAAAGAGGTGCTCCAGGTTAGCCGGCTGGTACCCTTTGTCACCCAGCGGGCCGAGTCCAGGGGCGAGATCGGCAAGGTGTTCGGACTGGCCGTTTCCGGTTTCCTGGGCACCATCCTGGAAATCGAGGCGATCGCCTTCCCGGCCAGGGATGCCCACCAGGGGACGCTGCGCTTCAACGACGCCGCCGGCACTATGGCCAGGGACTCGGTCTTCAACGCTCTGGCGGTGCTGCGTAAGGTGACCGGCAAGGACGCTTCGGATTTCGACCTGCATGTGAACCTGATCGGCGGCGGCAAGGTGGAGGGCCCCTCAGCCGGGGCGGCGATCATGCTCGCCCTTTACAGCGCCATCGAGGGAGTGCCGTTGCGCCAGGATGTGGCCATAACCGGCGAACTCACCATCCAGGGGCGCGTCCGGGCGGTGGGCAGCGTTCCGGAGAAGATCTACGGGGCGCGCAGCATCGGTGTGCGGAAAGTGCTGATCCCCGAAGAGAACGCCCGGGAGCTGCCGGGTGAACTCTGGGGCGTGGAGATCGTCAGCATCATGGAGATTGCGGATGCCCTGCCGCACATCCTGATGGACACCCCTCTCGAGGTTCGAGGTTAGGGCGCGCCCGGTCTACTGGACCCGGCACCGCCGCCTGCGGGCGCGGCACTCCGGGCACCCGCTCTGGGTGGGGTGAAAGCCGCCTAGCACGTCAGGAAAGGCCAATTGAACATCGAGCTTCTAAGACAATTGCGCATCGAACATCCAACGTCGAAAAGGAAATCTGCCCCAAGCGGTAGATATAGTAGAAAGGATACCTCCGTGGAACTTCAGGATCGCCTACCACCATACAACCAGGCGGCAGAACAGGCTGTTCTGGGCGCCCTGCTGCTTGCTCCGGACAGCTTTGCCACGGCCAACGAGATCATCAAGCCCGAGGATTTCTACGTGGCGGGTCACCGGGATCTCTACCGCGTCCTGTACAACATGGCTGAGGCTGGCTGCCCCATAGACCTGGTCACCGTGACCGAGGCCCTGCTCCAGCAGGGCCTGCTGGACAAGGTGGGGGGTGCCGGCTACCTGGCCTCCCTGGCCGGCGCGGTGCCCTCCGCGGTCAACATCGGCTATTACGCCCGAATCGTGGCCGAGAAGGGACTGCTGCGCTCCATCATCAGCACCTGCTCTCAACTGGCCGCCAAGGGCTACGACGAGGGAGTAGAGGGCGAACGGCTGCTGAACGAGGCGGAGCGGATGGTGCTGGAACTGAGCACCCGACGCCAGAGCCGCAGTTACCGCTCCCTGAGAGAATTGCTCCATGAAGCCCTGGAGAGGATCGAAAAGCTGTACCAGAACCGGGGCGGCGGGGTGACCGGCCTGGTCACCGGTTACAATGACCTGGACGAGTTGACCTGCGGCCTGCAGCCGAGCGACCTGATCCTGCTGGCGGCCCGGCCGTCCATGGGAAAGACATCCCTTGCCCTGAACATCGCCCGGAACGTGGCCATGAGTAAAATCATGCCGGTGCCGGTGCTGATCTTCAGCCTGGAGATGTCCAGCGACCAGGTGGCCCAGCGTCTGCTGTGCTCCGAGGCCCGGGTCAGCCAGACCAGTCTGCGAAGGGGCTTTGTAAGAGAGGATGAGTGGCCGCGCCTGGCCAAGGCGGCTGCGGACCTGGCGGAGGCCCCGGTCTTCGTGGACGACACTCCCGGTATCTCCCCCTTCGAGATGCGCAGCAAGGCGCGCCGGCTGTGGGCGGAGCGCAACGTGGGGTTGATCGTGGTCGACTACCTGCAGCTCATGCAGCTCAGCAAGCGGGCGGAGAACCGGGTTCAGGAGATCTCCGAAATCTCCCGCTTCCTGAAATCTCTGGCCCGGGAACTGGACATCCCCGTGCTGGCCATGTCGCAGCTCAGCCGGGCGGTGGAGCAGCGCAGCGACAGAAAACCGCAGTTGTCGGACCTGAGAGACAGCGGCAGCCTGGAGCAGGATGCCGACCTGGTAATGTTCATCTACTTTGAAGACCCGAAATTGAAGCGGGTGGCGGACATCATCGTGGCCAAACACCGGAATGGCCCCACCGGCGAAGAGAAGTTGATCTTCCTGCAGTCGTGCACCAAATTCCTGAACTTTGAGGAGTCTGTACCCACGGATTTCGGAGAGGAGACGGAGGCACCCTTCGGTGATTCCTAAATATGCCCGCCATAACCTGCGGCCGGCTGCCTCTATCGGCCACATCCTGCCGCCTCGCCACTTTGGCATTACTTGACAGGGAATACTGGATTTGTTAGGATCTTACCTGGCGGACTGTCAAAAAACAGTCATCGACAGCCATGGCCAGTACCAACTGGGCTAGAAACGGGCTTTTTTTGTTTTTCTGGCACGGCGTGAAAGGGGTGGCAATCCTGGCTGGTTACGATGTCATACTTGTAGGGGCCGGCCCGGCGGCGATCTTCTGTGCCCTGGAGTTGACCTGGAAGCATCCCGATCTGAAGTTGCTGATGCTGGAGAAGGGTCGTGACATCAAGGAACGCCGCTGTCCATCCCAGGAGAAGCAGGCGCCCTGTTTCAACTGCTCCTCCTGCGCCATTGTCTCCGGCTGGGGCGGAGCGGGGGCCTTCAGCGACGGGAAGTTGGCCCTTTCCACCGAAGTAGGGGGACTGCTCGGACAACACCTGGAACACAGGCAGTTTGTCGCTGGGATCGACTACGTGCACCAGGTCTACCTAAAATTCGGTGCTCCACAGGAGGTCTATGGCCTCGATCGCCAGGACGAGATCATAGGCCTGCAGCGGCGGGCGGCCCTGGCCGGCCTGAGGCTGGTTCCGGCTCCGATCCGCCACCTGGGTACCGGCAGGACTCAGCAGATCCTGCAGCAGATGCAGGACTACCTGCTGGAGCGGGGGGTGGAGATCAGGACAAAGACCCCGGTCGCTTCCCTGCTCATCAGAGAGGGAGTGGCGATCGGCGTGGTCACCGAGGACGGCGAGGAGATCCGGGCAGAGGTCGTGGTCTGCGCTCCAGGCCGTCATGGCTCCGAATGGATGGCCCTGGAGGCAGGCAGGCTAGGCTTGGCGATGCGAATCAACCCGGTGGATATCGGCCTGCGGATCGAATTGCCGGCGGTGGTTATGGAACCGATCACCAGCCTGACCTACGAGGCGAAGTTCATCTACAGCACTCCGACCTTCGAGGATAAGGTGCGCACCTTCTGCATGAACCCCTATGGGGAAGTGGTGATGGAGAACACCGACGGCATCATCACCGTGAACGGCCACAGCCATGCGGAGGCCAAGACCGAATACACCAACTTCGCCTTGCTGGTGAGCAAGAGCTTTACGGAGCCGTTCAAGGAGCCGATCACTTACGGCAAGTACATCGCCAGCCTGGCCAACATGCTGGGGGGCGGGATTATTGTCCAGAGGCTGGGGGATTTGATATCCGGACACCGCTCGACGAAAGACCGGATTACCAAGGGTCTGGTGGTTCCCACCCTGCAGGAGGCGACTCCGGGCGACCTGTCGCTGGTGTTGCCATACCGCCATTTTACCGCCATACTGGAAATGTTGAAGGCCATCGATCAGGTGGCCCCCGGAGTCTACTCCAGGCACACCCTGCTCTATGGGGTGGAGGTGAAGTTCTACTCCTCCCGGCTGGATGTCTCCGATGAGCTGGAGACGGGGATCCACAACCTGTTCGTGGCCGGGGACGGCGCTGGGATTACCCGCGGCCTCGCCCAGGCGTCCCTGAGCGGGGTGGTGGTGGCCCGGGCCATTGGCGGGCGATTGCCTGCCACGGCGCGCTGAGCCGGCGCCGGTAGGTAGCATGGCCGGCGGCAGGCGGTATGCGCCCGGTCGGTGTATTCTGTATTCATTGTAGATGATCAAGAAATTGTAGCGCCGATCTGCTATAAATAGATTTGGAACATGCTTTGGCATGAATTTGGCAGGGCTGCAGGGGGGATCGGGTAATGCCTGGTGTTGTGATCGTGGGTGCGCAGTTTGGCGACGAGGGTAAGGGCAAGATGACCGACTACCTGGCAAGCCGGGCTGACTGCGTCGTCCGCTACCAGGGCGGCAACAACGCCGGCCACACCGTGGTGATCGGGGGGCATGAGTTTCGCCTGCACATCATCCCGTCCGGAATCTTCTACCCGGGAAAAGTCTGCGTTATCGGCAACGGGATGGTCATCGACCCGGAGGCCCTGTTCCAGGAACTGGACGACCTGCTGAACCAGAGGTTGAAACTGGCGCGCCTCTGCATCAGCGACCGGGCGCATCTGCTACTGCCCTACCACGTGCGGCTGGACGAGGCCGAGGAGAATTGCCGGGGTGCAGAGCGCATCGGCACCACCAAGCGGGGCATCGGCCCCGCTTACACCGACAAGGTTGCCCGATTGGGCTTCCGCACCAGCGAACTGCTGGAACCAGGCTGGGAGAAGCGGCTGGAGGCGATGGCGCTGGAGAAGAACCATATCCTGAAGCAGCTCTATGGCAGCGAAGGCGATGAGCCGGAGCAGGTCATCGACTGGATGCGGCGCTACGCTGAGCGAATGCGGCCCTTCCTGACGGATACCTCCCTGGTGCTGGCCGAACTGGCCGCCGAGGGCAAACACATCCTGTTTGAGGGCGCCCAGGGGACGATGCTGGACATCGACCATGGCACCTACCCCTTCGTCACCTCCTCCAGCCCCACCGCCGGAGGGGCCTGCATCGGAGCAGGCGTCGGCCCGACTGCCGTCAACCTGGTGCTGGGGGTGTGCAAGGCCTACCTGACACGGGTCGGGGAAGGGAACTTTCCCACCGAGTTGGATGGCCCTGATGGCGAGGAGATCCGCAAACGCGGCCGGGAATTCGGCACCACCACCGGCCGGGCACGCCGCTGCGGCTGGATTGACCTGGTGATGCTCCGCTATGCGGCAAGGGTTAACGGTCTCAATGGATTGCTCATCACCAAGCTCGATGTTCTGGACTCTTTCCCTGCCATCAGGCTGTGCAATGCCTATACTTGCAGCGGTGGCACGATCAGGGAGTTCCCTGCCAGCCAACGGCTGCTGCAAACCTTTAAGCCGGTCTACGAGGACCTGGAGGGCTGGCAGCAGGACACATCCGGTGTCCGGCGCTACGAGGACTTGCCTGCAGCCGCCCGCCGCTTCATCGAGCGGATCGGCGAGGTGACGGGGCTGCCGGTGATGGCCATTTCCGTGGGGCCTGACCGGGAGCAGACCATCATGCTGCAGGAGCTTTCCCGACAGGCGCATAAGTGATAAGTCCTGCACCGGAACCGCATATAATACGAAGGCGAGAACTGCGCTGCCGTTTCGCAGGTATGTGGAATTATATGGAATCATGCCAGGCGTGATTTCGCTGACAGGCGGTACTTCGCCGGGGCGCAGGTTGTTGACAGCAGGCACAAACGTATTGTAACATAAGCGTGTGATACGATGAGCCATTAGCTCAGTTGGCAGAGCACTTGACTTTTAAT
>PKYJ01000071.1 GCA_003132605.1 Peptococcaceae bacterium
CTTGATCACGGAGATCCCGCAGAAGAAAGATGGGATGCCCCCGATGCCGCCGGGCGGAATGGGCGGAATGGGCGGAATGGACTACTAAGCCGGGATCTGGACGATCAAAGAACCTTCTGCACCGGTGCAGAAGGTTCTTTTTTATATATAGCGCTGCCCCAAGATAGCCAAATATTTCTTGACCTGCTCACGTATACGATGTATGATAAATTTTTGCTGGTTGACACGGACAAGATGTGATATAATCACGGCAAGATCGCCAATAGAGGAGGTAACATCATGGGCGCTTTGGAGCCATGGCATCTGATTCTCATTTTAGCCATTGTTCTGATCATTTTCGGGCCCGGCAAGTTGCCTGATATCGGCAAAGCCATGGGGAAAACCATCAAAGAGTTCCGGCAGGCCTCGAGTGGTGTGACCATAGACGACCTGCAGGGTAAAACCAAGCCGGCTCAGGACCAGGTCGAACAGGCTTCTGAGCAGAAGGAAACCCCGGCCAAGACCAGTTAGGAGCCTCCGTTTGGCAGAATGACCCGCCGCAGACCGGCGGGTATTTATTTACCACAGATGGCTACCCGCTCTAATCCCACCGCTTCTGAAGCGGTGGGATAAGAGCGGCTATATCACTGTATTAACCGTCAATGGATAGTGGAGGCCGAACCGGATTGAGCACGGGGCACGGTGGGCAGAGGACATGGACATGATCAGAAAGTGTTCCTCCACCGCATCCGGGCTTACAGCCCGGCCTGAAAGAATGCGGTGCACAGGTAATAAGGATGCGGGATACAGCCGCCACGGCAGACTTTGCTCGCGCCAGGCGTGTTTCCTCGTTTCCGTCCTGCTGGCCGCTATCCTCATTTGCCCGTGGATCCTCTCCGCAGCAGGACCAGCCGTGGCTGGAATACTGTCCGCAGCAACAACGGCCGGGAGCCCTCCGGGCGCGGCGGCCCCGGTCTACGTGGCCAACCTGACCGGACAGATAGCCCCCGTCAGTGCCCAGTACTGCGCCCGGGTGATCGGGATCGCCGAGGAGAACCGGGCCAATGCCCTGATAATCATGCTGGACACACCCGGTGGGGATTACAACACGACCCAGGATATAGTCACCGCCATCTCCAACTCCCGGGTACCGGTGGTGGTGTTCGTGGCCCCGGCGGGAGGCTGGGCCGGCTCTGCCGGCACCTTCATCACCCTGTCCGCCAACGTGGCAGCCATGGCCCCAGGCAGCCGGATCGGGGCTGCCCACCCGGTCATCGAGGGCAATCCGATCCTGAACCAGTCGGGGCAGAGTCCTACAGACACCACGCAGAACATCCCCAATGAGAAGATCACCGAAGACGCCTCAGCCTGGGTGCGCTCCCTGGCCGAGGTCCACGGACGCAACCCGGTGGCGGCGGAACAGGCAGTACGGGAGAGCAAATCCTTCTCGGACACAGAGGCCCTGGAACAGCACCTGATCGACTTGCGGGCCAAAGACCTGCCCGATCTGTTCAGCCAGTTGCAGGGCCGGACGGTGACCCTCGGTAGTGGCGTCCGAGTCCAGTTGCAGACGCTGGGCGCCCCGGTGGTCAATCTGCCCATGAGCGGCCTGGAAAAACTCCTGCTGGCTCTCAGCGACCCCAACCTGGCCTACCTCCTGCTGATCATCGGCATGGCCGGCCTGATGGTGGAAATCTACAACCCGGGCCTCATTCTGCCCGGGGTCGCCGGCGGCATCGGCATGTTGTTGGGGCTCTATGCTCTGGGGACGCTGAACGCTTACTGGGGAGGCGTCATGCTGATCATCCTGGCATTCGGCTTTTTCGTCGCCGAAGCCTTCACTTTCACTCACGGGGCTCTAGGAGCCGGGGGTGTGATCTCCCTGGTCACCGGCTCACTGCTGTTATTCAGCAACCAGCCCTATGGGCCCAGGGTGAGCGCCTGGCTGATCGCCGGCACCGCTCTATTCTTCACCCTGTTGCTGGCACTGCTGGTCAGCCTGGTAGTATGGGGACAGCGGCAGCCGGTCAGGACCGGCAAGGAGGGTATGCTCGGTCAGAGGGCAGAAGCCAGGACGGAACTCCATCCCGACGGTACGGTTTTTGTGTCTGGTGAGTTGTGGAAGGCAGTCTCCGAATCAGGTAACATCCCCGAGGGAAGAGAGGTGGTGATCACCGGAGTCGATGGGCTGAGGTTGAGGGTGCGGGACCCGTCCCGGACCCAGCACGCGTCTAGCATCTGAAACGGTTGGCAATACCGATCCTGGATATAATAACATTAAACCGAACAGAAAGGGGTGAATCCCGCAAAGGCTACCCATATATTTCCGATTCACCACAGAACGACGGGTGCCTTTAGGGAAAACGTTATGGTATGGTTTCCGATCGTGGTCATTATCCTGATCTTACTGGCTGCCACTATCAGAATCGTTCAGGAATACGAGCGGGGCGTCATCTTCCGCCTGGGTCGCTGCGTAGGCGCCCGGGGGCCCGGCCTGATCATCCTGATCCCGTTCATCGAGCGGATGCAGAAGATCGACCTGCGGGTGATCACCCTGGACATCCCCACGCAGGAGGTCATCACCAAGGACAACGTGACCGTCAAGGTCAACGCCGTGGTCTATTTCCGGGTGGTCAACCCGGTGGACGCGGTGATCAAGGTCCTCGACCACATCAGGGCGACCATGCAGTTGTCCCAGACCACGCTGCGCAGCGTGCTCGGCCAGTCCGAACTGGACGAACTGATCTCCAAGCGGGAAGATATCAACCACCGGCTGCAGCAGATCATCGACGATGGCACCGAACCCTGGGGCATCAAGGTCAGCCTGGTGGAAGTGAAAGATGCCGAGATGCCGCCCGCCATGCAGCGGTCCATGGCCGCCCAGGCCGAGGCGGAGCGGGAGCGGCGGGCGAAGCTGATCCACGCCGAGGGCGAATACCAGGCGTCGGCGAAACTGTCCGAGGCAGCGCGGATAATCTCTTCGCAACCGGGAACGATGCAGTTACGCTACCTGCAGACCCTGACGGAGATCGCCTCCGACCAGTCCAGCACCATCGTCTTTCCACTGCCGCTTGACCTGATCGCCCCGTTCCTGGACATCATGAGGCAGTCCCAGAAATCTCCCCAGGAACGGCAATAGCAACGGCCAAGTTACGACCAATTTAGTAGGCGTTTCAACTGGCTCTAGGCTTCAGTGGG
>PKYJ01000066.1:0-7036 GCA_003132605.1 Peptococcaceae bacterium
CGCTGCTGTTGGCCGCCGGAAAGCTGTCTCGGGAACATGCCGGCCACATCCCTCAAGCCCGTCTGCCCCAGGACCTCCGGCACCCGCCGCTCGATCTCCGCCGGTCGCGAGCCGATCACCTGCATGGCAAAGGCCACGTTCTCGTAAGTAGTGCGCTCCTGCAGCAGCCGGAAGTCCTGGAAGACCATCCCGATCTGGCGACGCAGGGCAGGAATCTCGCCATGCTTCATCCTGGTAATACTCCGCCCGCAAACGTAGATCTGGCCCCTGGTGGGGACATCCTCACGCAGGATCATCTTTAGCAGGGTAGTTTTTCCAGCGCCGCTAGGCCCCACCAGGAAGACAAATTCGCCTCGCTCGATCTGGATCGTGGCGCCCACCAGAGCCCTGGTGCCATTATACAATTTGGAAACATTGAAGAATTGGATCACTCGTCTCACCTCGGGAAAAAGGGTTCCGCCCAATACCCAATGGGGCAACAGCAGTTGACTGTAGTCCCCTCATGATCGGGCCAACGACTGCAACGCTCCCTGGGTCTCCAGGTACTGCAGCATTCTCTACCTGCCTATCTTTTCTTCAGCCACTTTTTAATCGATTCAACGGCTGCAACCGTCACCATGCTCACAGCCGCGCGCATACTGCCCTAATAAAGAAACAACTCCTAGATAAGGAATTGTTTCGACATAAAATTTTCTTTCCCTTTTTTTTTGTTTTCTTTTTTCTTCCTGATAAGAATTGTCAAATATTATCGACCGGACCACAGGCAGCAAAACATCAACCCTGCCAGCAGGTCGGCTCGTAGGTTTCACACCGCCCGTTAACGATAGCTCTTGAATCCCTCTCCCATGACCTCGCGGGCATCGGTGATGAACACGAAAGCCTCGGCATCCACCCCGTAAACAAGGTCTTTGAGGCGGCTCTCCTCGGTCTTGGCCACCACGCTGACCAGCACCGGGCGCCGCTCACCGGTGTACATTCCCGTACCGGCGAGGGAAGTCACCCCCCGTCCCAGTTCCTGAAAGATCGATTGGGCCACCTCCTCGCTGTGGCCGGTAATGATGAAGGCCGCCTTGGCGAAGACGATGCCCTCCTGCACCAGGTCGATCACCTGGCTGGTGGCCAACAGGCCCAGCAGGGCATAGAGGGCCAGTTCGACGTTGAAAAAGAAGCCGGCCATGATGATCACCACCGAATCAGCCCCCAGCAGGGCCTGCCCCAGGGTTATGGGCAGGAACTTGTGCACCAGGCGCGCCACCAGGTCTGTACCCCCGGTGGTCCCCCCCGACCGCAGGACGATCCCCGTTCCCAGGCCGGCGATGATCCCGCCGAAAATGGACGCCAGCAAGAGGTCGTGGGTCGGCACCGGAACCCGGTATTGCAGCAACTCCACAAACACCGAGGTGACCGCCGCCCCGTAAAGGCTGCGGATCACCAGCCGCAGCCCCAGTTCCCGGTAGGACAAAAAGAGCAGGATGATGTTCAGGATCATGATCGTCCAACTGATAGGAATCCTCAATACATAGAAGAAGATGGTAGCCAGGCCGGTGACCCCGCCGGCGGCGATCCGGTTGGGTACCAGGAACATGTCGAGGGTCAGGGCAATGAACAGCGAGCCCACCGTAATGCCAATCCAGGCAAGCAGCAGCTTTTTCGGCAACAACTGTTTAACCCAGCAGTAGGGCACCGGCTGACACCCCTTCCCGCTTAGTTTGGCACAAAACCCAACATTTCACCCCACAACTTGCCCCTCGCCATCAATACCACCTCTCGCTCCCCTGTACCCAAAATGAAAACCCCGCCGAAAATCCTGCGGGGATGCGTTGACCGGTATTTATCCATGATTGAACCGTTTTTTGCCGGGTACAGGCGTACGGCGGGCCACCATCTCACTTCTCACATCACAGATCGCAGGTAGGCCTCGATGAAGGGGTCGATCCCCCCGTTCATGACCGCCTGGGCATTGCCGATCTCCACGCCGGTGCGGTGGTCCTTGACCAGGGTGTAGGGCTCGAAGGTGTAGGAACGGATCTGGCTGCCCCAGGCGATCTCGCGCTGCTCGCCGCGCAGGTTGGCCATCTTCTCCTCCTGCTCCCTCATCTTCAATTCATGCAGGCGCGAGCGCAGCATCTTCATCGCCCGGCGGCGATTGGCCAGTTGGGAGCGCTCACTCTGGCACTGCACCACGGTGTTGGTGGGCAGATGGGTGATGCGCACCGCGGAATCTGTCTTATTGATGTACTGGCCGCCGTGCCCGCTGGCCCGGTAGGTGTCGATCCGCAGGTCATCCGGATCGATCTCCGCCTCCGCATCCTCCTCCACCTCCGGGATCACGTCCACCGAGGCAAAGGAGGTATGGCGCCGCCCGGAGGCATCGAAGGGAGATATGCGCACCAGCCGGTGCACGCCCCGCTCCGCCTTCAGGTTGCCATAGGCCATGGGTCCACTGATCAGAGCGGTGATGCTCTTGACCCCGGCCTCATCCCCGGGCAGCAGGTCGAGCACCTCGACTTTGCAATTATGCCCCTGGGCCCAGCGCCCATACATCCGGAACAGCATCTCCACCCAGTCCTGGGCCTCGGTGCCGCCCGCCCCCGCATGCAGGGAGATCAGGGCGTTCCGGCGGTCATAGGGGCCGCTGAAGAGGTTCTCCTGCTCCCAACGGTCCAGGGCGCCTATCAGCATGCCAACACTGTCCTCCAGCTCAGCCCCGAGACCGGCGTCCCCGGATTCTGCATACAGTTCCAGCAGAACCTCGGCATTTTCTAAATTCTTTTCCATGCTAGAGTAGAGATCGACCTCTTCCTTGAGTTGGGCAGCCTCCTGAAACACCCGACCGGCTTGGGCCGGGTCGGACCAGAAATCCGGCGCCGCTGCCCGGGCATCGATCCCGGCCAGGCGCTCCTGCTTCTGAGCTACGTCAAAGAGAAACCCTCAATTCTTCGAGCCGTTTTTTCGACCTTTCGACCTCTCTTTTTACTTCAGCCAAAACCAAAGGCTCCACCTTCCTCCAAACAGCAATCCATTCTTGCACATGAACCTTACTGCAACGCTCCATCCCGTGCGGAAATCACACCCCGATCTCGTTCAAGCATCTTTGCCACAGCAGCGCTTATATTTTTTCCCGCTTCCGCAAGGGCAGGGATCGTTTCTGCCAATAGTCTGCTTGACTCTGACCAGCTGAGCGGGCGCCTCGTCATCCCCCCGGTTCTCCACCACCTGCCGCACCCGCACCGCCGGCTGCTGCTCCTGTACTAGCCGTAGCTTGAACAGGTAGCGCACCACGTCCTCCTGAACGCTGGTGATCATCTCCTGGAACATGTTATAGGCCTCAAACTTGTACTCCACCAGGGGGTCTGAATTGCCGTAGGCACGCAGACCGATTCCCTGGCGCAACTGGTCCATGGCGTCCAGGTGCTCCATCCACTTCTCGTCCACCACGCGCAGCAGGATGAACCGTTCGAAATTGCGCATGCCTTCACTGCCGCCAAAGTCCTCTTCCCGCGCCTGCCAGAAAGACTTGGCCTCCTCTGACAGCCGCTCCCGGATCGCCTCCCGGCTGCCCAGGGACTGCAGTTCTTCCACAGTCAAGGCTTCCAGGGGCAGAAAAGTCGGCTCCCCGTAAGCGATCAGGCCTTCCAGGTCCCAGTCCTCCGGGTACTTGCCCTCGACGGTGAAACGGGCGACCGCGGCCGAGATCACGCTGTCGATCATCTCCTCCAGGGACTCATAGAGGTTCTCCCCACGCAGCACCCGGTGCCGCTGGCCGTAGATCACCTCCCGCTGCTGGTTCATGACGTCGTCGTAGTCCAGCACGTGCTTGCGGGTATCGAAGTTGCGGCTCTCCACCTTTTTCTGGGCGGTTTCAATGGAACGAGAGACCAGGTTGTGCTCGATGGGAATGGAGTCATCCATGCCCAGCCGGTCCATGATGCCGGCGATATTGTCGGCGCCGAACAGGCGCATCAGGTCGTCCTCCAGGGAGACGCAGAACCGGGACAGGCCGGGATCGCCCTGGCGCCCGGAACGGCCGCGCAACTGGTTGTCGATGCGCCGGCTCTCGTGGCGCTCGGTACCGATGATGTGCAGCCCGCCCAGGGCCACCACCTGTTCGTGTTCCGCCTCGGTCTCCTTCCGGAAGCGTTCGACCAACCGCTGGTGCTCCTCCCGAGCCTCGGCCACATCCGGGGTCGAGGGAATGCTATGCTCTGCCGCCTCGGCTACCACCTCGGATTCGTACCCCTGGCGCAGCAGTTCCTCCCGTGCCAAATACTCCAGGTTGCCCCCCAGGACGATGTCGGTGCCGCGCCCGGCCATGTTGGTGGCCAGGGTGACCGTCTCCAGCCGTCCGGCCTGGGCGATGATCTTCGCCTCCTGCTCGTGGAACTTGGCGTTCAGCACCTGGTGTGGAACGCCCCGGCGCTTCAGCATGCCGCTCAATACTTCCGACTTCTCGATCGAGATGGTACCCACCAGCACCGGTTGGCCGGTCTGGTGGATCTCGGCGATCTCCTCGACCACCGCCTTGAACTTCCCTGGCTCGGTACGGTAGATCACGTCCGGGGCGTCATAGCGGACCATCGTCTTGTTGGTGGGAATCACCACCACGTCCAGGCCGTAGATCTTCCGGAACTCATCCTCCTCGGTGGCGGCGGTGCCGGTCATGCCGGCCAGCTTATCGAACATGCGGAAATAGTTCTGGAAGGTGATGGTGGCCAGAGTCTGGGATTCCCGCTCGATGTTGACCCCTTCCTTGGACTCGATCGACTGATGCAGCCCCTCGCTGTAGCGCCGGCCGAACATCAGCCGGCCGGTGAACTCGTCGACGATGATCACCTTGCCGTCCTTGACCACGTAGTCCCGGTCGCGCCTCATCAGGGCATGAGCGCGCAGCCCGGCGTAGACGTGGTGGGCCAACTCCAGGTTGGTCTCATCAGAGAGGTTATCCACCCCCAGCAACTGCTCCACCTTGTGGGTGCCGTCCTCTGTCAGCGCCACGGTGTGCAGCTTCTCGTCCACCTGGTAGTCTTTCTCTACCTGCAGCCGGGGTACGATCCGGGTGATCCGCCGGTACAGATCGGTCGGCTTCTCCGCCTGCCCGGAAATGATCAGAGGCGTGCGGGCCTCGTCGATGAGGATGCTGTCAACCTCGTCGACGATGGCGTAGTACAAATCCCGCTGCACCATATCCTCCGCCCGCATCACCATGTTGTCCCGCAGGTAATCGAAGCCGAACTCGTTGTTGGTGCCGTAGGTGATATCTGCTGCATAAGACAGCAGGCGGTCACCGGTCTCCAGACCGTGGACGATCAGGCCGACGCTCAGTCCGAGAAAGCGATAGATGCCACCCATCCACTCGCTGTCCCGGCGGGCCAGGTAGTCGTTCACCGTCACGATGTGAACCCCTTTACCTGTCAGGGCATTCAGATAGGCCGGCATGGTGGCCACCAGGGTCTTGCCTTCACCGGTTTTCATCTCGGCGATCCGGCCCTGGTGCAGCACGATACCGCCCATCAACTGCACGTCGAAGGGGCGCTGGCCCACCACGCGGCAACTGGCCTCCCGGACCACGGCGAAGGCCTCCGGCAGGATATCATCCAAGGTCTCGCCCTCCACCAAGCGTTCTTTGAACTCCTGGGTCTTGGCCCGCAACACGGCATCGGACAAGCTCTGGATGTCTGGTTCAAACTCGTTTATAATATCAACCGTGCTCTGCAGCCGTTTGACTTCACGGGCGTTATCATCGAACAGGTTGCGCAGGACATTCAGCATCTCCTCACCCTCTTCCCAGCGTGAATGCCCCTGCCTTCAGGTATAGGCAGAAAGCGCCGACTTACTTCCAGTATTAGGTCTCCTTCATTGTAGCACCTCGGCGCAAACAAGAGAAGCCCATAACAGAGGCAAGAGGTCGGCATCCGGTCTCGGAGTTCCGTTCTGCCGGTTCAACAATTAAGAAGGGGGCTCGGCGCCCCCTTCTGACAGTCTCGGTGCAATTTCCGCCTAAAACTCCGGCTCGATCAGCCCGAAGTTCCCGTCCTTACGCCGGTAGAGCACGTTGACCTGCTCCGTCTCGGAGTTGCTGAAGACGAAAAAGTCATGCCCCAGCAAGCTCATCTGTAAGATTGCCTCCTCCACCTGCATCGGCTTGATGGCAAACCGCTTGGTGCGCACCACAGATGGCATCTCCACGGTGTCCTCGTCACCCATGGTAGTGATCAGGTTTTTCAGACCCTGGTTCCGGAACCGCCGGTAAAGCTTGGTACGGTGCTTCTGGATCTGCTTCTCCAGCTTTTCGACCACCAGGTCCACTGCTGCATACAGGTTCTCGTCGCTGATCTCCTCTGCCCGAAGGATAAAGCTGTTAAGGGGAATCGTGGCCTCCACGATGTATCTCCCACGATGGGTTGCGGCCGTCACCTGCGCCTCATTGATCTGTTCGAAGTAGCGGGTTAACTTGCTCAGTTTCTTCTCGACGTAATCCCTCAAGCCATCGGTGATCTCGGTGTTCTCACCACGGATGGTGATCTTCATCTGAAACACTCCCCCTTGTCATGTATTTATTTAATATTCCCTTTTTCGGTAAAATATCCATCGGCGCACTCAGATTGACCTGATTATAGATAAAAGAACCCCCGTTAACAGAGGTTCTTTTAGGTGCGCCTCGAAAATCCGGGCCAAGAGATCTTTCGGGTGACGCCCTCTATAGTTTGACGACATTCGTGGCCTGGGGACCACGAGTCCCCTGGGTGATCTCGAACTCCACCTGCTGGCCTTCGACCAAAGCCTTGAAGCCCTCTTCCTGAATAGCCGAGTAGTGTACAAAGACATCACCACCGTCATCACATTCGATAAACCCGTAGCCCTTCTCCTTATTGAACCACTTGACTTTGCCCTGCATTACCCTTGCACCCTCCTAGATCATTGATCCCCGCCCCTTGAACACCATAGACCTCATGAATATAAGGGGCTTATGGGTGATAATATGCTAGCACAAGAATGGATCGCTGTCAAATTATTCCCGCGGCGCGCCGGATCCCCC
>PKYJ01000066.1:7104-19504 GCA_003132605.1 Peptococcaceae bacterium
ATCCAGCGCAGCATCGGTCGTAGCTGCCTTTAATTTGTGCTCAGCTTCGTGCCCTTTTTCTATTTTGTGCTGGGTCACGATTAAGGAAGCTGGTCTGATCGAATTTACAATGTCGAAAAAAGATTTGGTGAAAGGCCCGAAATGATGAATTTCCTGTGGATAATGTGGATAAAACTGTTCATAACCTTGTATTTGCTTATGATCAAATGTGGATTAAATTGTGGATGAAAAACAATGTGTCAGATATAGCCCTATTATGTCATCTTTTGTATATTCTGATGAGTTTCGTTCCTATGATGGTGCCGCCGGGGGCTGTGTGGTTGTCAGTCCATCGAAATAAGGCGAAACGTGTTGAAATCCCTTGAACCTCTCAAGCGCCGGCACCCTGCAAACCCGCCCCTTGCAGGCTTAAACGCCAGGCACCTCATTCATCTGGGTTATGACAAGGATGCTATAGATTGTTTTAGCGCGGAGGGTCACTCCTGGTGCAGGCAAGGATAAGACCTATTCCGCCGGAATATACTATTCTGAAAATGGAGGTTGCCAGATGGCTAACCGCCACTAGACTCCCACTGAAGTGGGAGCTAAGTGGCGCTAAGCCCCTGGATCGTTGAACAAAATAAGGGGAGATTGCAGTGGGTAAAAAATTGACTCCAGCCGTCATTCTTTTCCTGGTGTTGGTGATCGGATCTCTAGCCATCAGCAGAATGGCGCCGGGTCTCCAACCCCAAATCGGTGCGCCGGCCGGAACGCCTGCGAGTACCAATCTGCATCCGGAAAGTACCCAGATGGCCGCCATCAAGCAACTGAACGATACCTTTTTGGAAGTGATGAGCGAGTATTCGGATATTCGCCAGGAATACCTGGCGGACAAGCAGCAGGACCGAAACGGCAGATTCATTCCCCGGGTGGAAGCCCTGTACAAAAAAATATCCTCCGGCAGGAGGAAGCTCTCTCTTCTCAAGGTCAGCCCCAATCACCGGCAGGCCATGGGGGATGCCCAGCAGAACTCCCTCTACCTGGCAAACTCCATCTTCGAGTTTTACGACGCCTTGCTGACCGGGGGAGATTACCAGAGTCAGCAATTTGACAACTCGGCCAAAGATTACGAAAAAGCGTTGCCCTATTACACATCATTATCGGTAGCGCGCCAGTCACCGTAACCTGACATGGACTACCCGGGATGTATAAGCCGTGAATTTTTTGGGGGGAGTTACCCTATTGCCAGCGCCAGGCGGTATGCCGCCAGTGAGAGCAGCGCCGCCAGCAGCAGGGTGAAGACAACGGAAAAGACCGTCCACTTCCACGAACCGCTCTCGGTATGTAGGGTGAAGGTGGTGGCCAGGCAGGGGATATAGAACATGGAAAAGACGAAGAAGGACAGCCCCGAGGCAAAGGGTATGTTGCTGGTGAGTACGGTGCCGATGTTGGATTCGTTGGCCCGGTAGAGAACACCGAGCGTGGCCAGAACGGTCTCCTTGGAGGCAACCCCCGAGATCAAGGCAACGAGAAGGCGCCAGTCAAAGCCAAAAGGACGCCCCACCGGCGCAATCCAATGACCCAGTGTGCCCAGAATACTGTGGTCGATAGAACCGCCGGGGAAGTAGGCCAATACCCAGACCAGGGCGCTCACCGCTGCAATAAGGGTACCGGCCCGTTCCAGGTAGCCCCTGGTCTTTTGCCAGGCGTAGGTGGCAATATTTCTCCAGTTGGGCCAACGGTACATGGGCAGCTCGATGTAGAAGGGTTTTTTATCGACCTTCAATACCGTATTTTTGAGTATGACACTGACCAGGCAGACCAGGGCAAAACTGAATACGTACAGGCCGAGCATTACCCAGGACGCATACCGTGGCAGGAAAAAGGCCCCAATCAGAGCCACCGCCACCACCTGCCGGGCCGAGCAGATAGTCAGCGGGGTTACCAGAATGGTCAGCAAGCGCTCGCGGTCGTTTTCAGCAGTGCGGGCCGCCATGATCGCCGGGACGTTGCAGCCGTAGCCCATGAGCAGGCTGATAAAAGCCTTGCCGGGCAGGCCGAGGGGACCCAGCCAGCGGTCCATGACAAAGGCCGCCCGGGAGAAGTAGCCCACGTCCTCCAACAGGCCGAACAGCGTGAAGGTGATAGCGATCAGAGGCACAAAGCTCATGGCTGTGCCCACGCCCGCCAGCACACCGTCGGTGAGCATCCGCACCAGCCATCCTGGAAGAACCGGACCCAGATCGACCTGAATCAGATGACTCAGCCACGAAAAGAGGTTGCCGATCAGGTCCTGCAGTGGCGGCGACAGTTTGAAAATGAGCGTAAAAGTACCGGCGAGGACGGCCAGCAGGATGGGCACTCCCAGCCAGCGATTGGTAAGCAGCAAGTCTACCCGGTCGCTGGGAGACAGTTTCCCCAACTGATCGCGTCGCACAGCGGCATCCAACACCCCGTTGATCCAACGGTAACGCTCCTCGGCCAAGTGGGTGGGGCCGTCAGGCAACCGTCCTTTAATCTCATCGTCCAGGGCGGTGATACCTATCTTCCCGATGGCGGCAGCCACCAATTGCCGCGCATCCTGATCGCCCTCCAGCAGCTTTATGACCAGCCAGCGCAGCGGGTAAACGCCAAAATCATGCACCTTTAACCGGCCGGCAATATTTTCAATCATCTCTTCCAGCGATGGTGAGAAGCGAAAGCGTCCCCGCCCCTGTTTCGCCTGGATGATCAATTGATCCAGCGACTGATAGAACTCGTCCAAGCCGTTTTTACGGGTGGCTACAACCGGCGCCACCGGCAAGCCCAATGCCTCAGCCAGGGCAGGCAAGTCAATGTGGTACCCCTTTTGTTCGGCGAGGTCCGTCATGTTCAAGGCAATGATCACCGGGCTGTCCAGGTCCATTATTTCCGTGGTCAGGTACAGGTTGCGCTCCAGGTTGGAGGCATCCACCACGTTGATGATGGCGTCAGGCTTGTTCTGCAGGATAAAATCGCGAGCGATGATCTCCTCGATCGTATTGGAGGTGAGGCTGTAGATACCGGGCAAATCGATTAAACAGGCCGTCTGTCCACCGGGTAAGTTAAAGAAGCCCTCTTTCTTTTCCACTGTCTTGCCCGGCCAGTTGCCGACGTGCTGACGCAGCCTCGTAAAGGCGTTGAAGATCGAGGATTTGCCCACGTTGGGCTGCCCGGCCAGAGAAAGAACCGCCACGGCTGACCACCCCCTACCATGAAAAGAAGTCAGAAGCAAGAAGCTGGGTGTCTACCCTGCGGATTTGTAAGTTATCCTGGAGGCCACCTCCGGGCTCAGCCCCAACCTGCTGTCCCGTACGGCAACAATCATCCGGCCTTTTTCGTTGCTGATCACCCCAATTTTTGTGCCACACGTTAACCCGAGAGAGAGCAGACGTTTTTTCTGCGCCAGCGGCAAGAATATCTGCTCTACGTGTGCCTTTCCTCCTACCGGCACCGTGCTCAACGTTGGCCGATCAGGCTCTGCAATGGCAACGCTATCGTCTGTCTCTGTCCATTCCTTCATAGCGCACATTTCGTTACCGGAACAGGAGCATTCTTCATCCGGGCATGACGCTCCCTTACTGCAACTGCAGGCACCTGCTTGAAAGAAAAAATCCAGCAGCCGCTGAGACCACGATCTCGAATGGCCGGGCAAACACTTGCTGCAGTGATCTTTCATCCGAATTCCTCCCCCTTTTATCAATATTTTGCAAGCATGTATCAGACCTTACCGATGGCGTAGCCGCTAGTTAACTGGCTCTAAGCTTCNNAAGACCCAGTTGAACCCTCTGAAACCAAGACCCAGTTGAATCTACTGAGAATGATTATCATTGCTCCTTTTTTATTCTATGATAATCATTCTCAGTAGTCAATACCTCTAGCAGAATAAAATTGAACTGCGCTGATTTTTTTTAGCAGGATGAGCGGCACCCCGTTCGCCATCATCGTCTGATCTGTCTGAAGTACGGGAAGCGATCACGCAGGGACAGGCCTCCTCAGCCAATCATAAGGAGCATTGAGCAGGAGAATGGTTTTCCGGCGCTGCTCCAATCCTTGATGTTTTACGGATACCGACAAGAGCGGAACGCTAAAAAAGCAAGCGCTCACACCGTTTGCCGTTTAGATAATGATAAGTATTATCATTGATTGGCTTCCTTTGTTGAGTGCAACGAAAACAGGGCACCGCCACGGTGTGGACAAGGCAAACCGTTGTTACACAAAAAACGTAACTATTCAGGTACCACTATAAAGCTTTTGTCGGCGCCATTAGGANNTTCGGGCTAAGATACTTTGTTTTTAAATCTTTGGCAGGCTGAGGAGTTACCAAAAAACAAACAAGCCCCAAGACCGGATCGATCTTGGGGTTGGCAACAATTTCACGCGGTGAAACGCTCTTACGACAGTTTTGGTTTAAAGGTCTCGCAGCAGGTATTCTCGGACATGTTGCATTTCTTATCGACGACGCTCGAACGAACTTCAATGCTATTTGCGCGGCACATACCGGCTCCATCGTTATGATGGCATTCTTCGATCTGGCAGTTGATACCCCCGGGCATAGCGCTCACCCCCCTTTCCTTATTTGTGTCCCAGCACTCATGGATAATGGGCGCGGAGTTTCCAATCATATGTTAACCAACCTTTTAAAGTTTATCCACAGATGACTACCCGCTCTAATACCCCCGCTTCTCCTCCGCATCCGGGCTTACAGCCCGGCCTGAAGAATGCGGAGTACATGAAGCGGTGGGATAAGAGCGGCTCTGCTAAGAACGCGATAAAAACCGCCTTGACAACAATAAATTATGCATCATACTATCAATTAGGAATGAATATTATCTAGGGGGTAGTACTAGTTGACTCTCAATAGCGAGGAATTGCAGGCCAAGGGGTGCAAGGTCACTCCACAGCGCCGCCTGATCCTAGATATCCTAAGTCATTCTGAATCGCATGTGATGACCGCCGAAGAGATCGTCAACCAGGCGCGGGAGACACAGCCCAACATCTCGGCGAGCACCGTCTATCGAAACCTGGGCACCCTTACGGAACTGGGACTGCTAAAGCGCCTCGACTCGGTAGGAGAGGGATGGCGCTATGAACTCAACAGCAACCACCACCACCACCTGGTCTGCTTGAAGTGCCACAATACGGTGGCCATAGATTTCTGTCCCATGAACAGAGATGTCAAGGAACTGGCCGAAAAAAGCGGTTTTGAAGTGGCGGACCACAGTTTTGAGATCAAGGGCTACTGCACAAACTGTAAGGTAGGAACCAAAAGAGGGTGAGGGCGCTTGGGTTGTGAAATCGCAGTCGAGCATTTAAATGTTCATCTTGGCGGGGAATGGGTACTGAGGGACCTTTCTTTCAATGTGAAACCGGGAGAGTTCATCGGTATCATCGGCCCGAACGGGGCCGGCAAGACAACCCTGCTGCGGACTCTGCTGGGCATGTTGAAACCCGAAAGCGGGAGTGTCACTTTTCGGGGAAAGGATGCCGGAACAGCGGCCTCGCCGGTTTTCGGCTACGCACCGCAGATACGGCAGATGGATGCGGAGACCCCCCTGCGCGCCTGGGACTTTGTGAGCTTCGGGCTGCGCCGTCGGTTTCCCCCGTGGCTATCCAGGCATGACCATAGATTAATCGAAGAAGCCATGCTGGCCACCGATTCTTACGAGTTCGCCGAAAAACCGGTGAGCAAGCTGTCCGGCGGGGAACGCCAGCGTCTTTTTATTGCGCAGACCCTGGTCAGGAACCCGCAAGTTCTGCTGCTGGACGAGCCAACCTCCAACCTGGACCCGGGATCGCAGGAAAACGTGGCGTCGATAGTCCATTTCCTGAATCAGGAGCGGGGGATCGGCGTGCTGTTCGTAACCCACGACGTGAACCTCATCGCCAAGCACGCCCACCGTATTCTGTACCTGACTAAGGGCCAATACGCCATCGGTACGGTAAAACAGGTGCTGCAGTCCAGTGTGCTTTCCCGGCTGTACGAGGCCCCTGTAGAAGTGCTGAATATCGGGTCAAAGATCGTCGTGATCGCCTCCGCCGACAACACCAGAACCCCGATCTGCTTTCACGGCGACTGCAATCAAGAGGTTGTCGGCCAATGATCTTTGCATCGATGCTGCAATACGATTTCATGCAACACGGCTTCCTGGCGGGAACATTTGTGGCGATCATGTGCGGCGCCATCGGAGTATTCGTGATTGCCCGGGGGCTGTCCTTTATCGCCCACACCTTCTCCCACATCGGTTTTTCCGGGGCGGCGTTCGCCATGTACACGGGGATGGACCCTTTAAACGGGATGCTGCTTTTCACCTGTTGTTCGGCCCTGGCCATCAGTCAAATGGGACTCAAGATACTTAGAAAAGATATCGTGATCAGTGTGGTGCTGAGCGTTTGCCTGGGGCTGGGACTGCTGTTCCTGTCGCTCTCCAGCAAGCAAGCGAATGCGATCTCCTCCCTGCTGTTCGGCACAGTCCTGGGAATCAGCGCCGTGGATGTCTGGAAAACTGCCCTCCTATCTACAGCCGTCTTATGCATTCTTTTCCTCGGATACAGGATGATCACCTTCGACTCGTTCGATCCCGTCGGCGCACGAGCAGCCGACCTGCCTGTCCGGTTCATCTCGATGGCGTTTCTGCTGCTGCTCGCCGTCGCCACCGCGGAAGCGATCCAGATAGTCGGCGCCCTGCTCGTCTTCACACTGATGACCATTCCGGCCTCGATCGCCCAAAATCTCACCCAGTCTATCTGGCGGATGATCTTGCTGTCGTCGCTGATTGCAGTAGTCGGGGTCTGGGCAGGGCTCGTCCTCGGCTTTTACACTAATGCCCCGGTCAGCTTCTTCATCACAATCGTGGAAGGGGGGTTGTATTTCGCCAGCCTGGGCTGGAGCGCTGTGCGTGGACGTATACACCCACCAGATCTGGTTCCATCTCCGGCATCACCTAACGAAGCCGTCTGATTCAGAAGTCAGAAGCAAGAAGCTGGTACCCGTCATGCTCAAACTCCCGTTTAATTCTAAATAAGGGAATTATCGGAGATGATAAAGAGTATTGAGGAGAAGGGAAATCAAGTGCAAACAGAATTAAGGTGGATGACCTTTATCGTTGTAACGCTGATATCGGTATGTCTGCTGACTGGCTGCGGCAGTAAGCAGGGCACAACCCATCCCAACCCGGCCGACGCTTCAGTTCCGAAAATCAAAGTGGTGGCCGCAGAGGACTTTTATGGTGAAGTCGCCCAGGCCGTCGGCGGCGACCGTGTTGCAGTGACCTCTATTCTGAACGACCCAAATGTGGATCCGCACGAATACGAGCCAACAGCAGACGCCTCGAAGGCGGTGGCGGATGCGCAGGTAGTCGTATACACGGGAATCGGGTACGATGACTGGATGGACAAGCTGATCAAAGCGAACACCGCCACAAATACCAAGCAGGTTGTGGCTGTCGGCAGCGACCTGCTGGGCCGGGCAGCCGGCGACAACCCCCACGTGTGGTACGATCCGGCAGCGATGCCCAAGCTGGCCGACAGACTGGCAGAGGTTCTGGGGCAACTGGACCCTGGCCAGGCGCAGGATTACCAAAATCGAGCCAAGAGCTACATCAGGGCGCTGACCCCATTGACTGACGAGATAGCCAGGCTTAAACAGCCCACTCCTGTTGCCATCGATGCCTCAGAACCGGTCTTTGGCTATCTGGCAGACGCCCTGAACCTTAAAATGAATGACCCGAAATTTGCCAAAGCTATTGAAGATGGCAACGACCCGAACGCCAGAGATGTCATCAATGTACAAAATGATATCAAGCAAAAACGGATCAAGTTCTTCGTCTTTAACATCCAGACAGTCGACCCGACCGTTAAAAATATAGTTCAGCTTGCTGAATCCAACGGCATTCCCGTTGTCAAAGTGACCGAAACCGAGCCAACCGGAGAAAACTACTCGCAATGGATGACCGGGCAGCTTGACCAGGTTGGCAAGACGCTCGGCATTCAATAAGCAAAGCTTATCGAGCCTATAAAGAGTCCCATACTAGAATGATATAATGACTATAAAATAAGATTTGGTTTGCCTGAATTGCCAGCAGCTATTCCGGCTATACTTTTTGTTTGTAGTGAGGCTAAAAAGCGCAGTCTATAGAATCCCAGAGGGAAAACAGATGAGAGTTGCCTATGTCTTTACTACCACCACCGCCCAGAAGATCCTCGATAATTGGAGAGTCCGGTGGAGCAGGTGGTCCTTGAGGACGCCAGCCCCGTCCCCCTCTCAGGTAAACTGCTTTCAGGAATGGAGTGGGGGTTCAGGGATCTGGGGGTCCAGGTGAGCAAATACGTGGTCCCCGGGATACTGCTGGCAGGACTGATCACCGCGGTCGTGCCGACATCCCTGATCCAGCATTACCTGGGCAATCCCGGGCTGATCTCCGTCGGTGGCGCCGCCCTGATCGGAGCGGTCATGTACGTCTGCGCCGTCGGGCACATCCCCTTTATCGCCGCCATGGTCGCCTGCGGCGCCGCCCCCCGGTGTGGCGGTCACCTTCCTGATGACCGGGGCGGCTACCAATCTGCCGGAACTGCTCAGCATCTACAAGCTGATTGGCAAGCGGGCGGCGATCACTTACAACGTGGGGGTGGTGGGAATGTCTCTGATCGCCGGATACATCACCAACCGCCTCCTGACGCCGGGATTCACTCCCTACCTCAACCTGTCTGCCAGCAGGCAGGCGATCAATGTGGGAGGCAAGCTGACGCTCGCCTCCCCGGCGCTGATCCGTTACTTATGCTCCATAATCGTAGTTTGCCTGTGCCTGTATGCCCTATGGCCGGGGCTGAAGCAGTTGGCCAGAAAAGCGCAGGCCGCCCTGGCCGTGCTTTCGGTCCTGCCGTGGTGATAACGAGGTGATAACGAGATGAAGAGGCCGAAATTGATATTATGGGTATCCGGCGTCCTCTTGGTCCTGCTGCTGGTGCTGATAGCCATCCACGGCGGCAAGTGGCCGGCCAAAAGGACACCCGACAATCTTCCGCCCGCGCCTCCTGCAAATATGGATACTGCAACGCCGCCCCCCGCTGTGGCCTACTGGCAGCAGAAGTATTCGCAGTACCAGCTTGTCAAATGGGCGCCCGGGTTTCTTACCGGGGACGACCAGGAGGACGCGGTGATCATCTACCGGACCGGCTCCAAGTGCTACCTGGTGGCGGTGATCGATCTGGCCGGCGGATTTCAGGTCACAGACCCCGTGGTGGCTCCGGTTTCGGATCAGCAGATCACCATCGGAGACGTGGAAAACAAGAACCCCAACGAGATTATCGTTTCCGGCCAGAAGAACGGAGCTTATGGCTACGCCATCTTTGCGCTGGACAAGAACCGGCTGCTTACCCTGTATGCTGCAGGGATGGACCAGTGTTGCTGAGTGCCGGCCCCAACATCTAACTGTCAATGCCCCAAGGTACCTTGCCCCGGTCGATCAGCCCGCGGTTTTTATCACAGATGACTACCCGCTCTAATACCCCCGCTTCTCCGAAGCGGTGGGATAAGAGCGGCTACATCACTGTATTAACTGGCGATCACTGGAATCAGCAAGCCAACTAGCGCTTTCGAGATTTTATAACTTCGCTTTGATGTCATCCACCTCTACAGGTGGCGGGTTCAGAATGGTAATCAGCGGGAGTTCAATCTCCTTCTGATTCGCGAAGTTATATGAATTAATATGCCGTGCCATATGTTTGCTTCGCAAACAGGCACATGGCTAATTCAAACTTCGCTTCGTTTGAATAGACCACCCTAAGCAGCTACAAAAAGTATTGGACAGATGCTGGAAACTATGATAAATTATTAGTATCAGGTCATAACATAAGGTCATAAATATAAAGGGGCTTGACGATGTACAGGAAATACCTCACGCGGACCGAGTTTGATTCGTACGAAGATTTTAAGGAAAATTACCGGGTCAACATACCGGCTAATTTTAACTTTGCCTTTGACGTGATCGATGAAATAGCTGCCAAAACTCCTGATAAAATAGCGATGGTCTGGTGCGATGACAGGGGCGGCAGCGCCAGATTCACTTTTGCAGATCTCAAGCGATCAAGCGACAAGACGGCCAACTTCTTCAAGTCGCTTGGAATTCAAAAGGGCGACCCGGTAATGCTGATCCTGAAAAGACGCTACGAATTCTGGTTCTGCCTGCTGGCACTGCATAAAATTGGCGCCGTCTGTATCCCGGCAACACACCTGGTAACGGCCAAGGACATTGAATATCGAAATAGATCGGCAGCGGTAAAAATGATCGTCTGTGTAGCAGATCAGGACCTGGTGTCATATATAGAAGAATCTCAGAAAAGCTCACCGTCTCTGGAACTGAAGGTCTTGGTCGGGGGCAAGAAAGCCGGATGGTACGATTTCGATGAAGAGCTATCATCGGCAGATGATCAATTTGTCAGACCTACCGGAGCAGGCGCCACCAACAATAACGATCCAATGTTGCTCTATTTCACCTCAGGAACCACCGGACTGCCAAAAATGGTGCAGCATAATTTCACCTATCCGCTCGGGCATATCGTTACCGCCAAGTACTGGCATAATCTTCAGGACGGCGACCTGCACTTGACAATCTCAGATACCGGATGGGCCAAAACCGCCTGGGGAAAGATCTACGGACAATGGCTGTGCGGTGCTGCAGTCTTCGTCTATGATTATGATCAGTTCAGCCCCAGAAAACTGCTCAACGTGATCTCTCAGTATGGGGTAACCAGCTTCTGCGCTCCACCCACGATCTACCGGTATCTGATCAAAGACCTGAAGCGTTATGACTTGTCAAAACTCAAACACAGTAGTGTTGCCGGCGAACCGCTGAACCCGGAGATCTTCAAGCGGTTTTACGAGGCCACCGGGCTCAAATTGAGAGAGGCGTACGGACAGACGGAAATGACCGTGACCATCGGCAACTTCCTCTGGATGGAGCCAAAACCGGGCTCGATGGGGAAACCTGCACCAGGTTATGATATCGATCTGATCGATGAAAACGGAGAACCATGCGAAGTACGACAAACAGGGCGGATTATCGTCCGGACCGGGAAACAAAAACCGGTCGGCATTTTCGATAAATATTATCAAGACGAAATATTGACGAAAAAAGTCTGGCATGACGATATCTATTTTGCCGGTGATATGGCATGGCGGGACGAGGATGGATATTACTGGTTCGTCAGTCGGTCGGACGACATTATCAAGAGCGCGGGGTACCGGATTGGGCCTTTTGAAGTGGAGAGCGCCCTGCTTGAGCATCCCGCCGTCCTTGAATGCGCAGTGACACCCGTGCCCGATCCGGAGCGGGGGCAGGTTGTCAAGGCAACCATCGTCTTGGCAAAAGGCTATCAACCAAGCGAGGACTTGAAAAAAGAGCTGCTGGAACACACTAAAAAGGTTACTGCAGCCTATAAATGCCCCAGAATAATCGAATTTGTGACCAGCCTTCCCAAAACCATCAGCGGCAAGATTCGTCGCGTCGAAATCAGAGAAAGCGAGTTATCCAAGCATTCCAAGGAAGCGCATGTAACATTGTAAGATTCCACTCGGGCAGCAACCGGTTGTCATGTTCACGGCAGGGCTTCTCACAGCACACCGGCCCGGCAGGCTTGCCGAGCATACAACTTGAATATCTCACGACTGAAGGCACGAGTGTGCGGCCAGCGGATCATCAAAAGCCCCTTTTTCTATCTTCTTTCTGGCCATACCAAGGAACTGGTATCGGTTTATCTGCGTGTTTTTTCTTGGTTTCTTTGACAGTGTACCTTTTGCCATCTTCCTTATCAAAGTTCAGTTTTTGCCGTGCCTTAGTTGCTCTTACCTTTGCCACTTTTATTCCCTCCCGGTGGCATTATAGCCATTTATTTTCTCTTTCTGTTTACATAGTACTTACCCTGTGGCTTTTCTATTCCCCTGAATATCTTGCCCTAAAACTTGCCCATATATATTGCCCATATATATCTTGAATTGCCTGTGCAATTCAGGATCCTCTCCAGTCCGTCCTTGCCCTCCAACCTCATCAGCTCCATCACGAGGATCACGTCCGGCACGCGGACCGATAGTGTCCGGTACTTCCGTACATCTACGACGCAGCCTAAGCGCTTCTCTCTGATGCCCTGGATGGTGACGAAGAAGCGGCAACTCAAGCAGCAGCAAGCAGCAGATCGAAGCCGCCAATCCCAAGAACAAGCCCCGCCTACACCTCACTTGTCGGGGGAGTGAAATGTTAGGTATTTTTCGGTCTTGTGAAGTATCTTTTTGAGAGGAATCCCCCCCCAATTTCCCCCCAACTCACTTATTTATTCACTAACTGTATAATTCAAAAGCCCCACAGACTTGTGGGGCTTGATTTTCTCTGGAGCTGATGGGGGGACTCGA
>PKYJ01000025.1 GCA_003132605.1 Peptococcaceae bacterium
TCCCCCACTGAAGCTTAGAACCAGTTGAACCCATCTGAAGCCAAAACCCAGTTGAACAAAAAAGGAAAATAAGTATCGCTGTCGAATGTGGGAGAAAGGAGCAGAGAATGGCAGGATTTTTGTCTGAAAGACTGGCGGATATCAACGGTCGCATCGCCAGGGCCGCCCTCAAATCGGGGCGCCACCCGGAGGATGTGCAGTTGGTGGCTGTTACCAAGATGGTTTCGGTGGACCTGCTGGGTGAGGCGATCTCCTGCGGAATCAGGGTATTCGGGGAGAACCGGGTGCAGGACTTCCTCGCCAAGCACGAAGCCTGGGGCGACCGGGTGGAGTGGCACCTCATCGGGCACCTCCAGCAGAACAAGGCTAAATACCTTGTCGATAAGGTCGGACTGATTCACTCACTCGACAGCATCAACCTGGCCAGACGCTTGGATAGCCTGAGCGAGTCCGGGAGGCGTTCCTGGAGGGTTTTGGTGCAGGTCAACGTGGCGGGAGAGGCCACCAAGTACGGTCTGACCCCGGAGGATGCGCCGGCCTTCCTGGACGAGATCCGCAGCCTGAAGGGGTTGGATGTGTTGGGATTGATGACTATCGCCCCCTACGTGGAGAACCCGGAAGCGGTGCGTCCCGTTTTCCGGAAATTGCGGCTGCTGCGGGATGAGGTGTCCCGGGACAGGGCGTGGCTGAACTTGCAGCACCTGTCGATGGGCATGAGCAACGATTTTGAGATTGCTATAGAAGAGGGCGCCACCATGGTGAGGATAGGAAACGCTCTCTTCGGGTAAAGGAAAAGGAGTGATTCTCTTGCCGAATTGGTGGGAAAAGTTTCTCAACTTTGTTGGTTTTACGGATGACGATGTGGAAGAGGAAGAGGATGATGTTCCCCAGGTGACGGGGAGGAGCTCCCGCAAGCAGGCGCCGATCTTGGGTCTGCATTCGGCGCCTGACATGAAGATCGTTGTGGTATCACCGGAAGGCTTCGAGGAAGCGGAAAAGCTGGCTGGCCACCTGAAGAACCGCAGGTCGGTGATCGTCAACTTCAATGGTACTCCCAAGGAGACAGCCCAGCGTATCATCGACTTTCTGAGCGGAGCTGTTTTTGTCCTGAACGGCAGCACCTGTAAGGTCACCGCAGAAACTTTTCTATTCAATCCCAGCAACGTCTCTGTCTATTCCGAAGACCTGTCCGGCGACCTGCGGGAGCGGTTGTCATTTAAATGGGACCAGGGGGGAATTAGAGATCTTTTCCAGGAAAAAGGTTAGCGTGATTGGCGCCGGTGCCATGGGCGGCGCCTTGGTTGTCGGTTTTGTGCGCACCGGTCTGGTGGCGCCTGAGGACGTCATGATCAGTGACCGCAACCGGCAGGTGCTGTCCGCTCTTGGCGGACAACTGGGAGTGGTGACCACCGAAGACAACAGGCAGGCCGCCGGGGCGGCGGAGATGGTGATCTGCGCCGTCAAACCCAAACAGGTTAAGGACGTATTGGAGGAGATCGCTCCCCTGATGACGCAGGAGCGCTTGCTGATCTCGGTGGCGGCTGGGATAACCACAGCCTTCCTGGAAGCCAACCTGCCACCCGGGGTTCCAGTGATCAGGGCGATGCCGAACCTTCCGGTCATTGTCGGCGCCGGCATGACTGCACTGGCCCTGGGCACCTGCGCCAGCGATCGAGACCGGGAGGACGCTGAGTCCTGTTTCAACGCAGTGGGCAGGGCGGTGACTCTTCCGGAGGCCAACATCGACGCTGCCACCGGAGTGAGCGGAAGCAGCCCGGCCTTTCTGGCGGTCATCCTGGAGGCTCTGGCTGACGGCGGTGTGCTGCTGGGGCTGCCGCGACAGGTGGCGCTGGAATTGGCAAGCCAGGCCATGCTGGGCACAGCCAAGCTGGTCCAGGACACCGGACTGCATCCGGCTATCTTGAAGGACCGGGTGAGTTCACCGGCCGGTACTACCATTACCGGTTTGCAGGTTCTGGAGGAGAACGGAGTCAGGGGCATCCTGATCGGCGCCGTGGAGGCAGCGGCCAAAAGAGCGGCGGAACTCGCAGTGTAAGGAAGGGATCGGCTGTTGAACGTCTCTCATTATGTGATATCCGTTGTTTCCATAGTTTTTGAGATCTACATCTGGCTGATCGTGGTCAGGGTGATCCTTTCATATTTTCGCATCCGCACATACCATCCGGTGCCGCGGTTCATCTACGAGGCAACCGAGCCGGTGCTGGTTTTTTTTCGCCGCCTCCTGCCGCGGACCGGGGCCTATGATTTTTCGCCTATTTTGGCTTTCTTCTTCGTTTGGGTGGTTGAGCAACTGGTGATCACCCTGTTGACATTTCTTTTTGCGGTAGTTAGGTAACTGACGTGTCCTGGATCAGCACCACTCCCGGCGGTATCAGAATTCAAGTAAAGGTACAACCGCGGGCGGCCAGAAACGAGGTGGCCGGCGTTGTTGGCGACTGTCTCCGGGTGAGGTTGACCGCCCCTCCTGTAGAGGGAGAGGCGAACAAGTTATTGCAGAAGTATCTGAGCGAGGTGTTCTGCTGCAGTCCCGGGAGTATACGAATCATTCGGGGTTCGACAGGGCGCCTCAAGCTGTTGGAGATAACCGGGATCAGAGAGGCGGATGCCTTGAAATTGGTTGGCGGGAGGCCGTAGATCGTGAACAAATTCAGGTTGGCGATAGGGATTGTCCTTCTGCTGACTTTGACGATAGCAGCGGCCGGATGCGCCAGGAAGATGGCGTCGCCTGCCCCTGTACCCCAGCCGGTGAAGATGTTCAAGGTGGCTTTTGTCTACACCGGCACGGTGAACGATAAGGGCTGGACCCAGGCCCAGGATCAGGGCCGGCAGTATCTTGAAAAGCTCTTTCCTGGCGTTGAAACCAGTTACGTGGAAGCGGTAAACCCGGGCAACGACGCCGAGTTGATGCTGGCGGAGCTTGCCGAGAAGGGCAACAGGGTGATCTTTGCCACGGACGGCAGCTACTCGGATGCGGCGCTCAAGGTCGCCAAGCGGTATCCGAAGACGGTGTTCATGGTCTGTTCGGGCGCCAAGACGGCGCCCAACGTGGGGGTCTATGCCGGGCGGATGTACGAGCCCCGCTATCTGGCCGGCCTGGTGGCGGGCAAGATGACCGGACAAGGCCTGATCGGCTATGTGGCAGCGGATCCGGGTACTGAGGAGATCAGGGACATTGACGCCTTCACCCTGGGCGTGCAGAAGGTAAACCCCAAGGCCAAGGTGCAGGTGGTTTGGACCCACAGCCGCCTTGGGCTGCAGTATGAAAAGGATGCCGTGAAAAGCCTGATCGAGGACGGGGCGGACATCATCGTGCAGCAGCGGGACGACCCCGCGGTGCGCCCGCCGGCGTCCGAGAGGGCCATTCATTTTATCGGGTCCGACGGCGATCTGTCGCGACAGGCGCCCCTGGATGATCTGGTGTCTACCGGATGGGATTGGGGGCCGACCTTTGCGGCAACGGTCAAGGCGGTGCAGGATGGAACCTGGAGCAGCAGCCAGGTCTGGGGGGACATGTCCAGCCATATGGTTGATCTGGCCCCGCTCAATCCGATAGTGCCGGAAGACGTCAGGACGCTGGTGGAAAGCCAGAAAAAGCAACTGTTACAGGGTATAAAAGATATCTTTGTCGGCCCGCTCAAGGACCAGCACGGCGTGGTCAGGTTGAAGGCCGGCCAGCGGCTCACCGACAGTCAACTGCTGAATATGGACTGGTTCGTCGCCGGGGTCAAAACTCCGCCCTCCCCGCCTGCCACGAACAAATCAAAGTCTACACCTTGACAGCCGGTCGCCCGTTCCTTACAATTGTCGATGGAAGATGTTATCTGCAACCGGTTGGGCGTTTACTTCATAGCAATGCCATAACCCAAAGCGATGAGTGGGAAGAGTAGGTTGGAATCGGGTTTCAGCGAACCGGAACAGGTGGGAGACGGTGCCCGGGAACAGCGGAAAATCACCCACGAGTGCCTGCCCAAATCCGCGTCGGCGGTTAGTAGGTCAGGCCGGGAGGGACCGTTAATCCTTGGAGTGTGCTGTGGCCTGCGCCACAGCCTGAATAGGGTGGTACCGCGGGAACCTCTCGCCCCTGAAGGTTGAGAGGTTCCCTTTATTTTTCCGATCAAAGAGGAGGCGCCATGGAGTACAAGGACACTTTAAACCTGCCGCACACAGATTTCCCCATGAAGGCGAACCTGCCTCAGCGGGAGCCGGAGATGCTGCGCCGGTGGGAGGAGATGGACCTCTACCGGAAGACGAGGCAGCAAGCTAAGGGTAGGCCGAAGTTCATCCTGCACGACGGCCCCCCCTACGCCAACGGGGATATTCATATGGGCACGACCATGAACAAGATCTTGAAGGACATCGTGGTCAGGTACCGGAACCTGGCCGGCTACGACGCCCCTTACGTTCCGGGCTGGGACACCCATGGCCTGCCCATCGAACAGCAGGCGATCAAGGCCCTGAAAGTGGACCGGCACCAGGTGGATGTGCTGGAGTTCCGGCGCATGTGCAAGGAGTATGCCCTGAAGTACGTGAACATCCAGCGTGAGGAATTCAAACGGCTGGGTGTCCAGGGGGACTGGGACGATCCCTACCTGACCCTGAATCCGGCTTACGAAGCGGTACAGATCGGCATCTTTGGCGAGATGGCCAGGCGCGGCTTCATCTACAAGGGCCTGAAGCCCGTGTACTGGTGCACGGATTGCGAGACTGCTCTGGCCGAAGCGGAGGTGGAGTACCAGGAGAAGAAATCCCCCTCCATCTATGTGTTGTTTCCTGTCAAGGACAGTAATGGCGTATTTCCGGTGGATGATCAGACCTGCATCCTGATCTGGACCACCACGCCCTGGACGCTGCCAGGCAACGTCGCTATCAGCCTGCATCCGGACTTTAACTACGTGCTGTTCGGGATCGGCGGTAAAAAGATCCTGGTGGCCGAAGAGTTGCTGCCTCGAGTGCTGGCCCTGCACGGCAATAAAGAAGCCAACCGGATAGGAACCTGGAAAGGAACCCAGTTGGAGGGGATCCGCTGTGCCCACCCTTTTTATAGTGACCGGGACTCGGTGGTGGTGCTCGGGGAGCATGTCACCCTGGAGCAGGGCACTGGTGCGGTGCACACCGCCCCTGCCCACGGCATGGAGGACTTCGAGGTCTGCCAGGCCTATCAGATCCCGGTGGTCTCCCTGGTGGACGGCAGGGGCCGCTTTGTGCCGGAGGCCGGCCTGTTTGCGGGGCAGCGGATCTGGGATGCCAACCGGAGCGTGATCGAGGAACTGGAGCAGAGAGGCCTGCTGTACCATCAGGATAGTGTTGTCCACCAGTACCCCCACTGCTGGCGTTGTAAAAAGCCGTTGATGTTCAGAGCCACGGAGCAGTGGTTTGCCTCTATAGACGGTTTCCGCAGCGAGGCCCTGAAGGCTATTGAACAACAGGTGAAATGGATTCCGGAGTGGGGCAGGGAGCGCATCTACAATATGGTGGCGGAGCGCGGCGACTGGTGCGTATCCCGCCAGCGGGTGTGGGGTGTGCCGATCCCGATCTTCTACTGCAACCAGTGCGGCGGGACCATCATCAACGAGGAGACAATCACCCGGTTGCAGGGCCTCTTCCGCAGCCACGGCTCGGATATCTGGTTCGAGAAGACGGCTGCGGACCTGCTGCCCCCCGGGTTTGTCTGCCCTAACTGTCAGGAACGGGATTTCCGCAAGGAGAGCGACATCATGGATGTCTGGTTCGACTCCGGCTCCAGCCACGCCGCGGTCCTGGAGGAGCGGGACGGTCTGAGATGGCCGGCCGACCTCTACCTGGAGGGCAGCGACCAGCACCGGGGCTGGTTCAACTCCTCCCTGTGCACCTCGGTGGCCACCCGGGGCGTCGCCCCCTACAAGGCAGTGCTGACTCATGGCTTTGTGATCGATGAAGAGGGGCGGAAGATGTCCAAGTCCCTGGGGAACGTCATCGATCCCCAGGATATGATCAAGCAGTTTGGCGCCGACGTACTGCGGCTGTGGGTCGCCTCTTCGGACTACCGCAGCGATGTGGCGGTTTCCAAGGTGATCATGAACCAGTTGGCCGAAGCCTACCGGAAGATCCGCAATACCTTCCGTTTCCTGCTGGGGAACCTGTATGATTTCGACCCCGGACGCGATGCTATCCCCTTCCAGGACTTGAACCCACTGGACCGGTGGGCGCTGATGAGGCTGCACCAACTGATCCGGCGGGTGACCGCGGCCTACGACGACTACGAGTTCCACGTGGTCTACCACGCCGTGTCCAACTTCTGCGTGGTCGACATGAGTTCTTTCTACCTCGATGTGATCAAGGATGCCCTTTACTGCTCCGGCACCAATTCCAGGGAGCGGCGGAGCATTCAGACCGTACTCTTCGAGGTCGCCAGCACTCTCGCCCGGATGCTGGCCCCGCTGCTCTCCTTCACCACCGAGGAGGTCTGGGGGTATCTGCCCGGCGCCAAGGAGCAGTGCCTGAGCGTTCACCTGGCTGACTGGCCGATGGTGGAGAGATCACTGCTGGACCCGGACCTGGAGGCCAGGTGGAGCCATATCCTGGGCCTGCGCGAGGAGATCACGAGAGCACTGGAAGAGGCCCGGAAGAAGAAGCTGATCGGCGCCTCCAGCGAGGCGGAGGTGGCCCTGTACCCGGAGAACGAGGAGTCCGCCGGGTTGCTGAAGGAGATCGAGCCGGAGTTGAAGAAGCTGCTGATCGTATCCGGGGTCAAGGTGCATGAGGTCTGGGAGGCGGCGCCGGTCGGGGCGATGGCGGACAGCGGTGCCAGGCTGCAGATCTTCGTTCAGCAGGCCGGCGGGCGGAAATGCACCCGCTGCTGGATCTACGACGCCTCAGTCGGGCAGTTTTCCGATCATCCCCTCCTGTGCCGGCGTTGCCGCGAGGTTGTTAGTCAGGGGTCGGATGCAAGAAGCCAGATGTCGGATAAAGATTAAAAACAGGAAATTCCCCTTTTCATACACTGGTGGTCAGGTGCCGCGTCCGCTGGATGACTTTCAGGCGAGGCCGAGCGATTAGTGATAATTGAAAGCAGCCGTTTGGGGAAGAATTGATTCAGGGGTATTTTCGTGCAGGACGTCGGGCCGGGCCTCATCAACGCCTTGAAGGAGCGGATCGAGCAGCTCTCGCTCAACCTGGAGCGAATGAAACTGGCGGAGTATGTCGAGCTGTTGAACAGGCCGTGGCGGCTGTTCTATATCAACTTCATGTCGGGGCTGGCCCGGGGCCTGGGAATTGCGCTCGGCTTCACCGTGCTCAGCGCAGTGGTCCTGATCGTGCTGCAGCGGTTGATGATGCTGAACCTGCCGGGAATGAGCAGCTTCATCGCCGAGATCGTGCGCCTGGTGCAGTTGCAGCTCAAAGTACGCGGCGTTTGAAACTTATAGAGGACGGGGGCACTCGGTTTTGAACCAGGATCGGCTGCAATATTACCGTCAACGCTTGGATGAGGAACGTGCCTGGGAGCAGGAGATGCTGGGGCGCCTCGAGGAAGGGTTGCAGGGAGCGGGCCAGCGGGATGCCCTGGCCGAATTGTCAGTCTGCGACAACCATCCGGCAGATATCGGGACGGAAACCTTCGAGCGCAGCAAGGACATCGGCCTCCGGGACCGGGGGCAGGTGCAGCTGGCCAGGATCGACGAGGCTCTGGCCCGGGTTGCCGGGGGGACTTACGGGACGTGCCGGCACTGCGGGGCCAGGATCCCCGAGGAGAGGCTGGAGGCGGCGCCTGCGTCCGCGTTCTGCGTTAATTGCCAGGAAGTGGAAGACGCCCAGGACAAGGACAGAATACGACCGGTGGAGGAACAGGTTATATCCATGCCGTTTGGAGGGATTCCGGGGGCGGATGGCTCCACAGGCAACGAGTACGACGGAGAGGATAGCTGGGGGGATGTCGCCAGGTATGGCACCTCATCGGATACCGTGCACCATAGTGAGGCTCAGCATCTCCATGATGCGGACGGTGATGTGGAGAAGATACCATACCGGCGCGACCGGGACGGGGTGTTCTACCAGGACCTGCGAGGCAGGGACGACGAGGGGCCGCCCGGAGGGCCAGCTTGATCTGGTGTGACCATGAGACTGGGATATTTTGCCGATAGTTACAGGCCATATGTCAGCGGTGTAGTGCAGTCGATAGACACTTTCTCCCGCGAGCTACGCCGTCGCGGGCATTTTATTGAAGTTTTCGCTCCCAACTACCCCAACTGCAACGACTCGGCTGACCAGGGCGTGTACCGCTTCCCGTCGTTTAACACACCTTTCTACCCGGAATTCTATATCGGTATGCCGCTGTCAATAGGGGCCGGGAAGTTCGTCCGCGACCTGCATCTCGATCTGGTTCACGTTCACTCCCCATTTTTCCTCGGGCACGTGGGCGCTTCGATGGCGCGGCGCTTGGGGCTTCCCCTTGTCTTCACCTACCATACCCTGTATGATCAGTACGTGCATTATTTTCCATTTGCCAGGCGCCTGGCGCAAAAGACGATGATTTCCATCGCCACTCGGTTTTGCAATCGCTGCGACCTGGTGGTCACTCCCACCGGAGTGATCGAAAAGCTCTTACGGAGTTACGGCGTTACAGTTCCGATTGTATCCATTTCCACCGGCATCGACACCCGGCTGTTTGAAGAAGGCGACCGGCATTTTCTCCGTAACCGGTTGGGAATTGCGCCGGAGGAGAAGATCCTGCTGTTTGTGGGCCGGCTCAGCAAGGAGAAGAACCTGAACTCCCTGTTCAGGGTCTTCGGCAGAGTGCTGCGTGCGGACCGGGGTGTGGTCCTGGTGCTGGCGGGGAGCGGGCCGGATGAGGAAAATCTGCGCCAACTGGCGGTGGAAATGGGGATCGCCGATAAGTTGGCGTTAACTGGACGCCTGTCCCACGAGGAGGTGGCCGGCGCTTATAAAAGCGCGGACATCTTCGTCTTTCCCTCTGTTACCGAGACCCAGGGCCTGGTACTGGCGGAGGCGATGGCTGCCGGCCTGGCCGTGGTGGCCAGGTCCGCCTTCGGGTCGGTGGCGATCGTCAATGAAGGTGTCAACGGCTACCTCTGCGATTCTGAAGAGGCGTTTGCGGAACGTATCTGTGAGTTGCTGCAGAACCAGGCGCTCCGCAGGCGCATGGGGGAGGCCGCAATCGCCAGGGCCCAGCGCCTGACGGCGGAGAAGATGGCCATCCGGTTGGAAAGGGCGTATCAGGCCTTGATCGCTAAGGATCGGGATGCTCTGGAGCAACTGGCCGGAGAGGAGATCTAAAGGGGGTAACCTTTTTGGGGCTGTACTTTTTAGTGTCGCTGGCTGTCTTCGCCCTTGACCGGCTGTCAAAGTGGCTGGTCGTCAGGTATTTCACACCGGGGGAATCGGTCACGGTCGTGCCTCACATCTTCCTGCTCACTTACGTGGAGAATCCCGGCGGCGCTTTTGGCATCCTGGCCCACCACAGGGATCAGTTCGTGCTGTTGGGCCTGGTCCTGCTGGTCGTGATGGTGGCGGCCAGTTTCTACCTGGGCCGGAGCAACCTTTTCCTGAACCTCGCCCTCGCCTTCCTGACCGGAGGAGTCATGGGCAACCTGGTGGACCGCCTGCATACCGGATACGTGATCGACTTCCTGGATTTCCGGGTCTGGCCTGTTTTCAACCTGGCGGATACCTTCATCTGCATCGGCACTGCCCTGCTGGCCTACCTGCTGCTGTTTCCGCGGCGAGGCGGGAAGGATGATGAGGCTTCATGATCAGTGAAGCCAGCTATAGTTTCGAAGCGCCCCCGGAGGCGGCGGGGCAGCGCCTGGATCGTTTCCTGGCCGGACAAGAGCCGTTTCTGAGCAGGAGCCAGGTGCAGCGCCTGATGGACAAGGGCCTGGTGCTGGTGAACGCCCGGCAGGCGCGCCCCAGTTTACGGCTGCGGGCTGGTGACCTGATCCGGATGACCGTTCCCCCGCCAGAGGAGGTCGCCCTCGTTCCGGAGGCGATCCCCCTGGATATCGTCTACGAGGACGAGGACCTGTTAGTGGTGAACAAACCGGCCGGGCTGGTCGTACACCCGGCGGTCGGGCACCATCGGGGCACTCTGGTCAACGCCCTGCTCGATCATTGCTCGGACCTGTCCGGGATCGGGGGTTACCTGCGCCCCGGCATCGTCCACCGCCTGGACAAGGATACATCCGGACTGCTGCTGGTGAGCAAGTCGGACCCTGCCCACCAGGGCCTGTCGGCCCAACTGAAAGCTCGTCAGATCAAAAGAAAGTACCTTGCCCTGGTATGCGGCGAGGTACGCTCCGGGCAGGGGTTGATCGATGCCCCCCTGGGGAGGGACCCGAAGGACCGCAAGCGGATTGCGGTTGTCGCCGGCGGGCGCACGGCCCGTACCCATTACCGCATTAAAGAGAGGTTCGCGGGCTATACACTGCTGGACGTGGAACTGGAAACCGGGCGCACCCACCAGATCCGGGTGCACCTGGCCTATGCCGGCTACCCGGTGGCCGGGGACCCGGTCTACGGGCCGCGCCGCAATCCCCTGTGCCTGCCGGGCCAGGCGCTCCACGCCTACCGCATCGTCTTCACCCACCCCCGGACCGATGAACTCATGGCTTTCGAGGCGCCGCTCCCACCGGCATTCAGGGAAGCTCTCGACCTGCTACGCCGCTCATAACCCACTTCTCGTTTTACATATCCGATATCATCTTCAGGTTCTGACCCAATCGCTGCCCTGCCTCCCGAGCAGTCAACAGCTCCGACTCATCCGGAATGTAGGGGATGTTGATGGTCTCTTCGGGCATCTCCCAGCCCATCCCCCTGATTGCCTCCGCAGCATCCCGCGCCCCCTGGCCGCCCCATCCGTACGAGCCAAAGGCCATGCCGATCCGGTTCTTCGGACGCAGACCCTTGAGATAGGTGAGCAGGGCGCTGACCGTGGGCAGCATGCCGTTGTTCAGGGTGGGCGTGCCGATCAGCACCGCCTTGGCGGTGAGCACGTCGGGGACGACATCGGAGATGTGGTTGGTCTGCAGGAACCGCATGGTAACCGGGATCCCTGCCGACTCCAGCCCTTCCTGCAGGGCGAGGGCGATCTTCTGGGTGGAACCCCACATGGTATCGTAGGCGATCACGGCTTTGGCGTCCGATTCGTTGTTTGCCCAGCGGTGGTAGACTTGCAGCATCCTGGGGATGTAAGACCGCAGGATCAGGCCGTGGCTGGGGCCGATCATCTCGATCGGCAGCGTGGCTGCCACCTCAAGGGCCTTGTCCACCTGCTCGCCGTAAGGAAAGACGATGTTGGCGTAGTATCTGGCCGCCTCTTCGTGGACGATATCCCAGCCCACCTCGTCGTCAAAGCGGGCGGTGCTGGCGATGTGCTGGCCAAAGGCGTCGTTGGGCAGCAGCAGTTTGTCCTCGGGGACGTAGGTGACCATGGAATCCGGCCAGTGCACCATCGGTGTGTGCACGAACTTCAGTGTGCGCCGGCCAAGCTTCAACTCGTCGCCGGAGTTGACAATGACGTAGTCCCACGACTTCTTGTAGTGCCGCTCCAGCCCCTTTTTCCCCTTGGGCGAGGTGACGATCCGGGCATGGGGGGCGGCCTCCAGGAACTTTGGAATGCCGCTGGAATGATCCATCTCCACGTGGTTGACCACCAGGTAGTCGATCCTGGCGGGATCGATGACATCCCTGATCCTGCTCAGCATCTCGTCGAACATGTAGTGCTTCACGGCGTCCACCAGGGCGATCTTCTCGTCCACGATCAGGTAGGAGTTGTAGGTGGTGCCCCGGGGGGCGGTATGGCCGTGAAAGTACCTCAGGTTCCAATCAATGCCTCCCACCCAGTACACCTGTGGCTTGATCTCCAAAGATTTCATCGTAATGCAACCTCCTTGGCGGTAAATTTGAAATTGATAAAGAGACATCGAGGACGGTTCTCGGTGTCACGTTATCATTCTACCCGTTTTGAAGAAATGCTGGTGGAAACAAGTATAAGCGCAACTTGGACGCCCGCGCCGCCATGCGGCAACATCAGAGAGGCGGGTGACACCGGGGACGGTTCTCACTGACAAACTTGACAACCAGAACCGTTTCCTTGACACTTGTGGTACCGGAGAATTAAGTCAGCCTCAGAAAATTGCTCTGCAATTCTGCTTTTGGTGTTCTGATGGTGATTTCGGAGGGCTTCATGAGGGTCTTACCCATAATTTACCCCATGATGGCCGGCGTGTCAAATGTAACCACTCCAAACCAGGGACGCACTTTTAAGCTCCAGGGTTGCGTTTAAGAGCGGGTAGTCATCTGTGGTAAAATAGGAACTTAGGACAGACAAAATGCGGGGAGGTATCGAGGATGGAGATTCTTTCCGGGGTGCATATCGTGGACAACGTGGTGATGCCGGGTCCGGGTGGCGCCAATTCTGTCAACATCGTTTTGCTGGCCGGTGACGACGGCCGTCTGACCATGGTGGATGCCGGGCCGCCGGGAGCCGAGGATGCCGTCTGTGATTACATCGGCAAGATTGGATACCAGCCCGCAGACGTGAAGCGCATCATTGTCACCCACCACCATGTCGATCACACGGGCGGTCTGGCAGGATTGGCGCAGCGCACCGGGGCGGAGGTCTGGGCGCACCGGGAAGACGCGGGATTCATCGACGGTTCCGTGCCGCGGCCGCCGGTAGTTTTCCCGGAGGACCGCATCAGGGCGTTCATGCCGGAGGCCACGCCTGAGCAGATGACCGAGATCCGCAAGCGAATGGAGCAGGGCATGAAAGCCGTGCCGGTCAGGGTCGACCTGCGCCTGAGCGGCGGGGAGGAACTGGCTGTCCTGGGAGGGTGCACGATCATCCACACGCCGGGGCACACGCCGGGACATCTAAGTCTCTTCCTTCCCTGCCGGGACCTGTTGCTCGCCGGCGATCTGATGCGCTATGAAAACGGGGTACTGTCCGGGCCGCCGCCGGGCTTCACCCAGGACCCGGAGGCGGCACAGGCATCGCTGCGCCAGGTCTCAGCGCTGTCTTTCCAGCATATGTGCGGGTACCATGGGGGATTCCTCTCCGGCAACGCCAGCAACCAGCTACGCTTCGATCTCGAAAAAATGTAACTGAGCTGGCACGTGATTGTGGCTCAAGGGATCATATAGCCCAATCCGAACAAACCGGCCTATCCGGGTTAACGATGATAACCTGAAACGGTCAGAAAGGTGCCAGAAAAGCGCTTACGTGGACTTCAAATTCAGTGAGAGGCATGACGAGTGTCACATTTTTAGTTTTACCGCTGATGGCGATGATTTCAGGAATAGAGTATAATTGTGTTAAAATGTGATTGGAGGTGTTTAATATGGGAGATAAAAGTCCTAAGAATAAGGAAAAAAAGAAGAAGAAGGCTGAGAAGAAAGCTACTGCTCGAATATCTTCGATAGTGCCAGCGAACAAACCTAAATAATTATGATTCCAGTGCAAAAAGTACTTCTTGACCAGCAGATATGCCTCATATAGTGGCATATATCTGTAATGGATACGATATGTGGTAGTTTCATTTCTTAAATGGGGGTTTCCGCACCAGAATCAATTATATTAATGTTGATAAAATTGTGTTGAAGAACCCTTCTACATGCATTGCTTGAAATTTAATTGCTTATGAGTCTGGTCCCCAGATCCTGAGCCACCTGGCTTACTGTCTTCGCTGGTGTGGCTTAGCTTAACAGTGGAAACAGACCAGGAGAAGCTTGAGGAAACTTCTGATTGCCTTTCAGCGCTTCGTTCCAGGAATAAGATGGATAGCATTTTTAAAGCTTGAAACAACCCATCCGAACAATTCCCTTCCGCCTAATTACACTGCACATGCGCTTTTGGGCTGGACTCAGTTCTGGAACAATGAAAGTGCAGGAAAAAAGTCCATTCGCCCACCAGGGAGAACCCCTACATCAAGAGAGTGGTCTGTGAGATCGCCTGGTGCGTAATCCGTGATCGGGGTGGAGCGTTTTGGTGCTTCGACCCCGGACCGGTTGTGATGCACGAATACGGATTCAATATAGATAACATCTGTGGACGAGCATTGGCCTTGTTGAAAGGAGAGAAACAATGACTGAACCCATGACAGTGCTGCCAGGGATGGCGAAACGCATCGGAGTCGCCGCCGATCATGGAGGGTTCGAGCTTAAACAGGAACTGGTCAGGATGTTGCGCCAGGCCGGCTATGAAGTGGGCGATTATGGTGACAGCCAGCCCAAGCCGGACGATGATTATCCGGATTTTGTCGTGCCCCTGGCCCGTGCAGTCGCCAGCGGGGAAATGGATCGCGGGGTGGCCGTCTGTGGCAGTGGCGTGGGGGCGTGCGTCGCCGCCAACAAGGTGCCGGGCGTGCGTGCAGGCTTGATTCATGAAACCTTTTCGGCACACCAGGGGGTCGAGGATGACAATATGAACGTCATCTGCCTGGGCGGCCTCGTGGTCGGTCAGGCGCTCGCCTGGGAACTGGTCAGAACATTTCTTGCCGCGCGCTTCAGCGGCGCCGAGCGCCATCGTCGCCGCCTGGCCAAAGTGGCGGAGCTGGAAAACAAGGGGGAAAGATCATTGAAAGAAAATCATTTGAAACAGTTGGGAACGCTCGGCCAGTCCATCTGGCTGGACTACATCCGACGCGATCTGGTCGCCGGCGGCGAGCTTCGGCGTCTGATCGAGGAAGATGGATTGCGGGGGATGACCTCGAATCCATCCATCTTTGAGAAGGCGATTGCGGGCAGCCATGATTACGATGAGGACATTCGGACCATGGCTCTTGATGGAAAAGACTGCAAAGCAATTTATGAAGCTCTCAGCCAGCGTGATGTGCAGGACGCTGCCGATGAATTCCGGCCTGTGTACGGCGAGACTGACGGCAAAGATGGATATGTCAGCCTGGAGGTCAATCCCCACCTGGCGCACGACAAGAGCGGCACGATTGCTGAAGCCCGCCGTTTATGGGCTGCATTGAATCGCCCCAACGTCTTCATCAAAGTCCCGGCCACGACAGAAGGACTGCCAGCGATCCAACAGCTCATCAGCGAGGGAATCAATGTCAACGTGACGTTGCTCTTTGGTTTGCCTCGCTATCGGCAGGTGGCGGAAGCTTACATCACCGGCATTGAAGCGCGCCTGGCCCAAGGAAAGTCTGTGAAGCATGTGGCCTCGGTGGCCAGTTTCTTTGTGAGCCGTATTGATACGCTGGTGGACCCGCTGCTGGAAAAAATAATTGCGCAAGGGGGCGATGAGGTACAGCTTGCGAAGCAGGTGCACGGGCAAGTTGCCATCGCCAGCGCCAAGGTAGCCTATCAAATCTACAAGGAAATCTTCGGCAGTGATCGGTTTAAGAAACTGACTGACCAGGGCGCCCGTGTGCAGCGGCTGCTCTGGGCCAGCACCGGCACCAAGAACCCGGACTACAGCGATGTGAAATACGTTGAGGCGCTCATCGGTGCGGACACGGTGGATACGGCCCCGGTCGAAACTCTGGACGCTTATCGCGACCACGGCGAACCAAAGGCCCGCCTCGAACAAGATGCCGAGGAAGCCGACTGGGTTTTGCAGCGATTGCCGGCGCTCGGCATCAACATCGACAAGGTGACCCGGCAACTCGAGGAAGAAGGCGTCGAGAAATTCAACCATCCGTTCGACGAGCTGATGGAGACCCTGGCTAAGACGTGTTCACAGAATCTGAGCAGGAAGCCCTGAAAGCGAGTTCCCTTGCAAGAAAGCCCTCTGTAACCAGCGCAGATTTTGTGGCAACGATGAGCTGGTTTCAACAGCCAATGAATCACAGATGGACTACCCGCTCTAATGCCCCCGCTTCTACGAAGCGGTGGAATAAGAGCGGCTACGCCACTGTATTAACTGGCTCTAAGCTTCAGTGGGGAAAGCAAACTCCCACTGAAGCCAAGACCCAGTTGAAGGGGGAAAGGAGCATAATGGAAAAAGTAGCACCGATTGCGGCGCTGTTTCTTGACATCGGTGGCGTCTTGCTTACCAATGGCTGGGACCGTCAATCCCGAGAGATGGCTGCTACGGTTTTCAATCTGGATCTGGCTGAGATCAATGATCGCCATCAACTGACCGTTGAAACGTACGAGGTGGGCAAACTCACCCTTGAAGAATACCTGAGTCTGGTGGTGTTTTACCGGGAGCAGACATTCTCACGGATAGAGTTCCGAAAATTCATGTTCGAACAGTCGAAGCCGCATCCCCGGACGATCGAGCTTATCCGCAAGCTCAAAGCACAGTACGGACTCAAGATCGCTGTGGTCAGCAACGAGGGTCGGGAGTTGAATTCGTACCGGATTCGAAAGTTCAAGCTGGATGAGTTCGTGGATTTTTTTATTTCATCCTGCTTCGTCCACCTGCGCAAGCCCGATAGCGATATGTACCGGATGGCTCTGGACATTGCTCAGGTCCCGGCAGAGCAGGTGGTCTATATTGAGGACCAGCCGATGTTTGTTCAGGTCGCGGAGGCGGAAGGAATCCGTGGTATTCATCACACTGATTGCACGTCGACGCGCAAACAACTGGCCCGACTCGGATTGGAGATAGCATGAACACAAAAAAGTGTGTGAAGGGAGCATCTTTATGAATGCGGAAAAAAAGTCTGAGGGGGACATCGCCAATCCCTTGCCGCCCGATCTGCTGCAAAAGATGAACGCTTATTGGCGTGCCGCCAACTACCTGTCGGTCGGCCAGATTTACCTCTACGACAATCCTTTGCTTCGGGAAACATTGAAGCTGTCGCACGTGAAACCCCTGGTGGTCGGGCACTGGGGCACGACGCCGGGCCAGAACTTCATCTACGTGCACCTGAACCGGGTCATCAAGAAGTATGACCTGGATATGATCTACATCGCCGGTCCCGGGCACGGTGGCCCGGCGCTGGTGGGCAATACTTACCTCGAAGGCACCTACAGCGAGGTCTATCCGAATATCAGCCAGGATGAGGCCGGGCTCAAGAGACTGTTCACGCAGTTCTCGTTCCCCGGCGGGATTTCCAGCCATGTTGCGCCATCGACGCCGGGGTCGATTCACGAGGGCGGCGAGCTGGGGTACTCGCTCAGCCATGCCTTCGGGGCCGCCTTCGACAACCCCGGCCTGATCGTCGCCTGCATCATTGGCGACGGCGAAGCGGAAACCGGCCCGTTGGCGGCCGCATGGCATTCCAACAAGTTTCTCAACCCGATTGGCGACGGAGCCGTGCTGCCGATCCTGCACCTCAATGGCTACAAGATCAACAACCCGACCGTCCTGGCCCGCATCGAGCATGAGGAATTGGAGCAATTTCTGAGAGGCTGCGGCTGGACGCCCTACTTTGTGGAAGGTGACGAACCGGAAAAGATGCATCAACTCATGGCCACCATTTTGGACCAGGCCATCGAGGAGATCCGGCAAATCCAAAGCAAGGCGCGGAGCAAAAACGACACCACCCGGCCGCGCTGGCCAATGATCGTCCTCAAGTCACCCAAGGGCTGGACGGGACCGAAAGTAGTCGATGGCCTGCCAGTCGAGGGCACCTTCCGGGCGCACCAGGTGCCGCTGCTGGTGGATTCCGAGCATCCTGATCATGTCAAGCAGCTTGAAAGCTGGATGAAGAGTTACAAGGCAGAAGAACTGTTCGATGAGGATGGCCGACTTATGCCGGAATTGGCCGAACTGGCGCCTAAGGGCGACCGGCGGATGGGCGCCAATCCCCATGCCAACGGCGGAATTCTGCTGCGCGACCTGCGCATGCCGGACTTTCACGTCCACGCGGTGAATGTGTCTTCGCCTGGTGTTGTTGAGGCACAAGATACGCTCGTATTAGGCAGATTTCTGCGTGACGTGGTCAAGCTGAATCAGGATCAGCGCAACTTCCGGATCTTCGGTCCCGATGAGACACTCTCGAATCTCCTGGGCGCGGTCTTTGAGGTCACCAATCGTCAGTGGGACGCCCAGACAGCAGAGAATGACGAATTTCTGGCGCCCGCCGGAAGGGTGCTGGACTCGATGCTCAGCGAGCACCAGTGCGAGGGTTGGCTCGAAGGATATCTGCTCACCGGGCGGCACGGATTGTTCAACAGCTATGAGGCTTTCATCCGCATCGTTGATTCGATGTTCAGCCAGCACGCCAAGTGGCTGAAGGTCACAGCACAACTGCCGTGGCGGCGGAAGATCGCCTCCTTGAACTACCTGCTGGCCTCCCATGTCTGGCAGCAGGATCACAACGGCTTCACGCACCAGGACCCTGGCTTCCTCGACCACGTCATCAACAAGAAGGCCGATATCGTGCGTGTTTACCTTCCGCCCGACGCCAACTGCCTGTTGTCGGTCTTCGATCACTGCCTGCGCAGCCGGCACTATGTGAACGTGGTGGTTGCGGGAAAGCACGCCCTGCCCCAATGGCTGACGATGGATGAGGCAGTCGTGCATTGCACGGAAGGGATCGGCATCTGGCAATG
>PKYJ01000042.1 GCA_003132605.1 Peptococcaceae bacterium
CCATCATGTCTCGGTTGAAGAAGTACTATACCGGAACCAAAAGAAAAGCAGGTCTCTTACCCATCGGGCGCACAGCACGCCATTGCAGGCCATCCGTAGAGCCAGGAACTCAGGATGGCTCAGGCCCCTGTCTCGGTATATTTGCGAACGTCAACTAATGTCGTGAAAGATCCCGTCGAAGATGCAAAGTTCGCTCAAAGGCTTGCAAACACTGGCTTTTGAGCTATCCTAGAAACGCTGCGATAATGCCTACCAGGAAGATGCCGTCGAAGACCCCGGCCCCCCCGATGCTGACCACCTGCACCCCCAGATTCTGCATCGCCCGCCAGTTCATGAGATCGGCCCCCACCAGGGTACCGATGGTACCGGCCACGTAGGCTATCGGAGCAGCCTGGCCGGGAGGGGCGAGGCCGGTGATCTCCATCAGGAGAGCGGCAGCGGCAGCCACCAACGGCGGGATGAAAGCCGGCATGACGATCCCTACCCCCGGTTGGATGCGGGCCATCAGCTTGGCCACGACAGCTACCAGCAGAAAGGCAATCAGGGTGGGCTCCAGCGGCACCCGCACAAACAGCAGATAGAGGGAAAAGAGAACCGGGAGCCCGGCTCCGCCGACATTGATACAGATCACCTGTTCTTGCACCACCGGGGGATAGTAAAAGAACAGTAAGGGGAAGGGTAGCGCCCTGCGCTCCAGCGTGCCCGCCCGGCGGCGGGACAATGGAATATTGATCAGGCTCCCGATAACACAGGCGGTCAGGAACAAAAAGGCGCCATAGGGAGAGAGACCGAGGCGCGCGAAGGAGAAAGCCGCCACGTTATAAAACAGCAGCATGAGCAGGAAGGGGATCATCAGGATCAGCAAAATGAAGGGCATCCGGGAGAGCCTCCTATGCTTATTTTGCACCTGATGGAACACCAAATTCAAGCAGAAGATCCGGGTTCGGGGAAAATAATCGGACGCCCCTGATTCTTGCCAAACAGTTTCTAAATTATGTCAACTAGACCGGGTAGCCCCAACCTGATTAAAAACACCTCTAACTGAACGCTTTGCGGATGCCAGCAAAGATCCCCGCTGGTATGGGTGCGCATCAGGCCGGTCCGTCGATCTCCACTCCCCTCTAGTTCAACCCCACGACGTAAAAAACCTGCCTGGCAGATTGAGGAAGATCATTTTTTTCTATGCACCAGGGTCACCGCACAGTGCTCCAGAGGCGCCAGGATCCCCTCCCCCTGCAGCAGCCTCCTTGCCAGTCGACCCACCAGCCAGGGGTTAACCTGCCCGGTAAGGTTGAAGTAGCTGATCACCTCGCCGTGGCAGGCATGCAATCCAATTTCCAGCGATTGCTCATCCGGACTGCTTTCGATGAAGGTGAAGGCGTTGTTCTTGTTGAGGCGCCTGAGGATCTCCGGAGTCTCGTCGCTGGAGCCGTCATCGACGATCACCAGATCGAAAGGCGGCAGAGAGGTTTGATAGATGGCCAGGATCTCCCTGACCAGGCCTTCCATGATGGCAGCCTGGTCACGGACCACGAACAGCAGACTCAGGTAAGGACTTGCCGGGGTATGGCTGCATAGTAGGAGGGCAAGCTGCCAAAAAAGCAAAATCAGCCCATAGAGAGCCAACCCGCAGATTAAAACCCACAACAGCACCATACCCACGTTGACATCCCCTTCCCCCATCAATATATGCGGGGAGGAAAAACGGGGTTAAATCTTGGCCGTCCGCCTTTTAATGACAATTGTGGATGTGACTGGTGAGTTCTTGCACTCCAATGCTTTCAGGCCGAAGCACCTCACCACTTAAACCAGCTTCTCATATAATGTAGAGATGGAACCTCTCCGGGTCCCACGATCCTGTGGTATGGGGCGCGCATATGAAACATTTCCTCAAAATATTAAAAAATGCGTTACTTTTGATTATTTTCCCCGTGCTGTGGTGGGGACCTATGGTTCACCCCCACATAAACAGATTGGCCTTGAGAAAAGCAGAAAAAGAGCTGGCAAGCGGAAACGCCGGCCTCAATGAAGACCTGATCAGAAGGCTCGAAGCCAACGAAGAAACCTTTATTTTTGCCGGCAACAGTGCGGATGCCATATCGATGAACCATATTTTGAATAATGTCTCGGTGTATGACTATGCACACAATGCAATTCCCGATACCTTCGAGGGAAGCCCTCAATTTGGGCAGGCTCTGATCGACGAATGGCGACAGGCGTACGACGGTCAAAGAGATGCAAGATACTCTGACAGGGACTTCGCGGTAGCCTGTGGCTGGCTGGCGCACCAGTTGGCCGACTGGTATCCCCATTATGCATCGACTGATGGTTCGGGCAGACTGGTCGGCGCCGGGCGCCAGTCGGGCGATGGGATAAAAATATTTTCAGGGCTTGCAAACTCGCACCGAGTTTTGGGAACCGATTATTACCCTGAAATATTGAACAAATATGAAGTGATCGATCATGCCTTGATCGAGCTTTTTTACGATTTGCTGACCTTGCAAGATCACCGGAAAGAGCTAAAAAAAAATCATGTTGAGTTTTTTGACGTTAAAGATAATCGCTGCCTGCTTACCGCAACGTCAGAAAGATACATCGGAAAAGCCGCCCGCATTCCTCCGGAAATAATCAATGAGTTATGGAAAACTCACAATTTTGTGATCAGAGGTCTGCGGTCTTTGCTCAAGTTTTTATCTATAGTGAGACCAGGTACTGTTTCCGCAATCAGAAACACTATCGACCCCAAGATCACCGGCGCCACGGACTATATTTCACTTTCCGCCGACCATGTCGTCAATGGCCTGTTTAGCTTGTCTTACAATGAAATCAACAGGAGAGCGGCAGAAAACCTGCTAGCCAAGGATGTGGCAAATAATATTTCAGTCAAAAAACCCGGCCACCTTTTGTATCCCATTTTAAGGGAACTGGGGATTTTCGCCGACATGCACAAGGCATTTCTATTTCCTGAACAATTTTACTGGACATCTAAAATGCATGGCGGCATTGTCTTTGAAAATTTGGTTTCATTCCTGGATAACCACAAAAAAATAGCCTATACACAGAGGAATCATGACGCAGAAGCGCTCTTGTGTTTCTTGAGCGAACTCATATTGAGGGATCATCAGGACCTTTCGGTTCCTCTGGAGCATTTCAGGCAGACAGTGCGCCCCGTGATCGAGTTTGATGCCGCAGGTGGCTCTGAAGAAGAAAACCTGAAACAAATGCTCAGGTCGCGCCGGCTTACACTCAGGTTCATACCGGCCACATCCCCCGTGCATCCTGAAGATAACAAGCTGCTGCACAGAAACCAACTGAATTTCAAAATTGACGGATACGATGTCTCGCTGATACCGGAATCCTATCTTCTAACGGAAAGCTGGGAAGGCAAAGTACTTACATTGACCTGTTATCTCTTAAAACCGCCAAGAATGGGAGTGCATAATCTTTTTGTCGATATCTCTGATCAAGGCGGGACATCTGCACGTTACCTGGAATTCGAATTCGAGTTCAGGAAAAGCGCTACCGGAATGTATAAACTGATCGCCCCTTAAAAAGGGCCTCAAGGCAGACAAAGGCAAGCATCCTCGAGGTTCGAGATTAGAGGTTCGAAGATATCTGAACCCCCCACCTGTAGAGGTGGGAACATCAAAGCGAAGTTATATATTAAACCTCGACCATCCGCTTTTTAATGGCAAAGATGGCGGCCTGAGTGCGGCCATCCACCTTCAGTTTCCTGAAAATGCTGGTGATATGGTTCTTGACGGTTTTCTCGCTGATGAACAGCTTGTGGGCGATGTTCTTGTTGGACTCACCCTGGGCAATGAGGCCGAGCACCTCTTTTTCCCTTTCGGTAAGCATGCTGATCTCGTCATCCTTGCGCACCGGCATGCTCAACCGGTTGTATTCCCCCAGCAGACGGCTGGTGACTATCGGGTGAAAGGCCGGGCGGCCCTCGTAGACGGTATGGATGGCTTTCAGCAACTCGTCCGGTTCCACATCTTTCAACAGGTAACCGCTGGCGCCGGCCCGGATGACTTCCAGCATGTCGTCATCATCAGCAACAGTGAGAATGATGATCCTGATCTCCGGGAACTCCCGTCGGATCACGCGGCTAGCCTCAACACCGTCGGTGCCCGGCATTTTCAAATCCATCAGGATCACATTAGGATCCAGGATGCGCGTCTTGTTGATGGCCCCCTGGCCGTCCCCGACCTCTCCAACAACCTTTATCTGCGGGTCCATCTCCAGTATCCGGCGCAGCCCTTCTCTGATTAGAGGATGATCGTCGGCTATCAGAATCCGAATTCCATCCAAGCGCCTCTACCCCCTATTCTATCGGAATAGTAACAATTACCCGGGTACCTTGCCCGGGAGCGGTTGTGATCTGCAGCGCCCCGTCCAGCAACTGAGCCCGCTCCCGCATATTCATCAAGCCATAGTGCCCGTTGTTGGCTGCCACTTCCTGCAGGTCGAACCCCTTGCCCTCGTCGAAGATATGCACGGCTACCTGGTGCTCTTCCAGTTCCAGGTTGACCTGGGCATGGTCTGAACAGGAGTGCTTGTAGGTGTTGTTCAACGCTTCCTGAACGATCCTGAATAGGGCGCCGATCACCTGGGTGCCGAGGCGCCGTTCCTGGCCCGAGCAATTGAACTCCACTCGTAAGCCGTACCGCTCCTGGTATTCATCAATCAACCGGTGCAGCCCGGATACCAGTCCCTTGTCCAGGTCCTTTGACTGCAGGTCGAAGAGGATCTTACGGATCTCTACCAAGCTGCTGCGAATAGTTTCCTTCAGGCTCTGCAACTCGTCCTGAACGACTGTCGACCCTCCGGCCAACTGTTGTTCGCAGAACACTGCCCTGAGCAACAGGTTGGCCAGGGCCTGGGCTGGGCCGTCGTGGATCTCCCGGGCAATCCGGTGCCGTTCGTTGTCGAGCATCCTGACCGCCAGTTGGCCGGCTTTTTTGCGGCCCGGCCAGTCATCTGCCATGTCCGCACCCGGCACCGATCCCTGCAGGCACTGCAGGGCTAATCCAAACCTGGTCAATAGCATGTCCGCCTGTTCTGCAACCTGTTCCAGGCTCTGGCGTTCTGCATCCGGCAGATCCGGTCTTCTTTCCTGGAAACCGTCAGAAGCTGCTGTTTCCCGTGCTGCAAGCGTCTCCGGCACGGGCTGCAGGCGCTCCAGTTCACCGTGCGCCGCCTCGGCTATGCCGAAGATCTCCTGCCGTCCTTCTTCGACTGCAACCAGGGTTCTTCTAACAAACCGGTTCAGCGACCGTAAACCTGCCATGCCTTGACCCCCGTCTCTCAAGCAACCCGGTTGCAACAGCGCCGTAAACAAGCTTTTTGGTGCATTTCGACAATACGTTGAATAATCCTGCAAATAGCATGGAAAATTGGTACTATTTTTATAAATTTTTTGGGTTCATGTGCCTAGGACCTTAGGGTCAGGCACTGGAGGGTTCAGATACCCAAGGCTTGGCGAGCACTCAACTGCAGACTGTGCAAGCTTTCCGGGTCAGGCGCCTCGGCATAAATGCGAAACAGGGGCTCAGTGCCGGAGGCCCGTACCAGTACCCAACTGCCATCCTCCAAAATCAGCTTGACACCGTCTCTGGTGTTCCTTTCCAGCACACACTGCCCGTCCAGGTCCTGGGGCGCCCACTGCTGCAGGCGTTCCAGGCAAGCATCCATATCCTCCTGGGGGCGCCGCATGTCCAGTCGTCCACTCACCAGCCTGCCGTGCTGCTGCTGGATCTCTTCCCGGTAAGCCCGGAGAGACTTGCTCCGGAAGGAGACCATCTCCACCACCAGGGCCAGGGCCAGAATCCCATCCTTCTCCGGAATGTGTCCCTGGATGCTCAAGCCGCCGCTCTCTTCACCGCCCAGGATGCTGCGGTGCTTGATCAGCGATTGGCTGATATATTTGAAACCTACGGGTGTTTCCACTACCGGCAGGCCGTAGTCGTCGGCGATCCGGTCGATCATGTGGGTGGTGGCCACGGTGCGAGTCACCGCCCCACGCCAGTTCCGGTATTCTGTAAGATAGTGCAGCAGCATGTAGATGACTTCGTTGGGACTTATATAACTGCCATCCCGGTCAATCACCCCGAACCGGTCGGCGTCTCCATCCAGGGCCAATCCCAAGTCGGCCTGCTCCTGCATCACCGCCCGCTTCAGATCGACCAGGCCCGCCGCGCCCAGAGGGCACCCGGGCTCCGGAAGCTGCCCGCCGCAGAGGATGTCCCGGTAACCGTGAATGGTCTCGATTTTGCTGCACCCCTCCCGCAGCAGGTCCTCCAGGTAGCCGATCCCGGCCCCCCACATCGGGTCGATCACCACCCGCAACTGCCCGCGGCAGATGTTGCTGTACTTAAGTATATTTTGCAGGTGAGCCAGGTAGGCCGGCTTCGGGTCAAACTGGCGGACCAGGCCGCGCTCCTGGGCCGCCTTGAGAGGCAGCAGTTTTACATCAGCGTCCACCAACCGGTCAAGGTGCGTCTCAATAGCACCAATAATCTCTGGGACCGCAGGCCCAGCATACTCCGGGACAAACTTGATCCCATTGTACTCCGGAGGGTTGTGGCTGGCGGTGATCATCACCGCCCCTGCGGTTCCCAGGTCCTTGACGGCATAAGCAGTCACCGGCGTCGGCGTGGCCGCTCCAGTCAACCAGGCAGGGATCCCGTTGCCGGCCAACACCTCGGCCACTGCAGCCGCAAAGTGTTCTGACTGGAACCGGTTATCGTAGCCGATCACCAGACCGCGCCCGGCAAGCCCGGTTCCGGCCACGTACCGGACAATCGCCTGGGTCACCAGGCGGACATTGGCAAAAGTAAACTCATCGGCTATACGTGCGCGCCAGCCATCAGTCCCAAAGCGGATCGCACTCATGAATGATGTTTGCTCCTTTCCTTGATTGTTCCTCAGCACTGAATTCAGTACTGAGGAACATCGTTACCCCGCGCCCCGCTTGCATGCGCGGGGTTTCGTGTTGTCGAGCCAATTTAAAGAGTGCTATTACATTTTACTACAAACGGGAGTCGGGAGTCTGTTCAAAAATAAAAAGCGCCCCCTATACTAAATCGGCAGCGCTTGTTCAACTGGGTCTTGGCTTCAGAGGGGTTCAACTGGCTCTAAGCTTCAGTGGGGGAAAAGTTAACGGTCCGATATCTGAGTTGCCTGCAGACCGTCCACTTTCTTGTCAACATACAGGTTGCCCTGGGTGTCCAGGCTGGCCAACATGATCTCCTTGGGCGAATGGATCCCCTGCCGCTCCAGTTCGTGGATCAACCAGGCCTCGTCCAGGTTGTTCTGCTGCAGGTTCTGATAGATTATCGCACCGTCGACGATCACCTCGCTGGACAAGCCTTCGTAGCCGGTGGGAATCTTCAGGTCTTCCCTGGTCACCGGTTGCTTATGGGATTTCCGCAGCACGCTCAACTGGCCGTTAGACTCCAGCACTGCAAACTCGACGTCGGCGACGTTAAATACCCCCTGGGTGCGCAGTTGTAGCAGCAGGTCGTCGATATTGTAACGGCAACGGGCCATATTTTTGGCTAGAATCTTGCCGTTCTGGATCACCAAGGTGGGCTCCCCCTCCAACAGCTTGCGGGCCGCCCGGTTTTTCAGAGAAACGTAGCCCATCAGAAAGGTCAGGGCGGCAAATATCACCAAGGCCGTGAGGATCACCCAAGGGCTGATGATCGTGATAGTAGCCATGTCTGCTGCCAGTGACCCGATGGTGATGCCCGTCACATACTCGTAGAAGGTCAACTCGCCCATCTGTTCCTTGTCCAGAATCCGGGTCACCAGCAGGATGGCAAAGAATGCAAGCACTGTGCGCAGTGCTACATTGAAGTAGATTGTATCCGGCAAGGTCAACACTCCCGTTTATTCAAGTGCCGGGCACGGTGCCACTGACTTACTATTCAGCGTACTCTGTATAAGGCAGTCTCTTTGCAGCGCCTGATTTTCTCTCTCACCTGCCGGAAGAGATCGAAAAGCTCCTCCCGCCCTGGGAGGCGTTGCAACCTGATCAACTCTCGTGACCTGCCCATGACTCTTACCTCCATCTGCAAGATCAGGCCTGTTTTGCATGCCTTACCCAAATTATGGCCGTTTTTACCCCTTTTTATTCCCGCGGTGCTCCCCGGGCGCGAAAGAGCCACGCTGGTTGTGCGTGGCGCTTTCTACAACTACTATTCAACTATTAGATACTCTATTGTTTGCCCGCAGCCGGCGTCGGTGTCTTCCCATGCCAGCAGGCGCTGCGCGCGTCCTGGCCTGTCTTGGCCTCCGGTACCTTCGTCTCCGCCTTGCCGCTAGCAGTCGTCGTCCCGGCGCCCTTCTCTTCAGACTCGCTCAGGCTGGTATTGCTGCGGTGATCCGTACAGTAGAAGCCCTGGCCCTTGAAGACGATCCCTATATTGCGGGAGATAAGCCTTTGCACAGGCTGTCCGCAGGTCGGGCATACCGTCAGGGCAGACTCCGTAATGGGCTGTACAGTTTGAAACCGGCCACACTGGCCACACTGGTATTCATATGTCGGCATGCTCGTTCACCTCTCCGTGGTATTTTTTACTCCAGGACATGTTATAAGGCTTCTGCCTCAATTTGTCAAGCTCATATCCAATTAATTACCATTGTTGGAATGTCCTGTGGCATGATAAAAAAAGATGTCTTGCAAGCATTCCCAAGAATTGAAGCAAGTCCGCCGTGAGGTTCCGTTGTCTCCCGTTACTGAAGGGTCTGAGTGGAGTGTATCCGATCCGTTTTCATTGGGGGGTGGAACGCCGATAAGTTCACCCTGGCGCGCAAGCCGCTCAACTACATGGTGGAACACTTCATATCGGGCTACCGCACCGAACTGTTTTCTTGAACCCGTCACTAAAGATGAAAAACATGAAGGATTGGGCTGCTAGAGTCCAATCCTTCCGGCAACGACGAAATCAGGCAAGACCTTTATGAAATCAGGCAAGACCTTTATGAAGTTACTTGATCGCAATTACTTGCGTCACGCCCGGGACCTGCTCTTTGAGAATCCGTTCAATCCCATTCTTCAAAGTGAGCGTAGACATGGGGCAACCACCGCAGGCCCCCGTGAGACGCACTTGAACCACGCCATCGTCGGCCACATCGACAAACTCCACATCTCCGCCATCGCGCTGCAACATCGGACGAACTTTGTTCAGCGCTGCTTCAACCTGTTCACGCATTCTTACCGCACCCCTCTCGTGTTGTATTTAGAAACAGCAACCTGTTCATCGCTTCCCACAGATATTTTTTCCTGTTCGAACTCCTGGACTACCTCCATCAGAAAGCTGCCGAAGCTGGCGGCCAACTCCGGCCGCTCCAGGGCAAAATGCACGGTAGCCTTCAGAAAACCCAGCTTGTCTCCAACGTCGTATCTGACCCCCTCAAACAGGTAAGCGTGGATCGGCTGCATCCTCAACAGTGACCGCAGGGCGTCGGTCAACTGGATCTCGCCGCTGGCTCCCGGTAGAGTGGCGCCGAGGATGTCAAAGATCTCCGGAGTGATGATGTAGCGGCCGATCACCGCATAGCGGGATGGGGCATCCTCTACCGCCGGTTTTTCCACCAGGTCCCGGACTCTGATCAGGCGTTTGTTGACAGCTTTTGCTGCGCTGACATCCTCCAGATCCGCCGGGTCAATGATCCCGTACTTTTTTACATCCGGGAGCGGCACCTGCTGTACAGCCAAAATAGTGCTCCCGCACTCCTCATAAACGTCTAGCAACTGCCGCAAACAGGGCACCCGGGACTCGATCAAGTCGTCCCCCAGCAGCACCGCAAAAGGCTCATCGCCAACAAACTTGCGTGCGCAGTAGACCGCATGGCCCAGACCCCGGGCCTCCTTCTGACGTACGAAGTGGATATCCACCATGTTGGATATGTCTTCAACCAGTTGGATCAGGTCATAATCGCCCTTCTCCCGGAGCACTGCTTCCAGTTCCACAGCCCGGTCGAAGTGGTCCTCGATCGCCCGCTTGTTCTTCCCGGTAACGATGATGATGTCCTCGATACCAGACGCTACGGCCTCTTCGACAATATACTGGATCGAGGGTTTGTCTACAATCGGCAGCATCTCTTTGGGCTGGGCCTTGGTTGCCGGGAGAAAACGGGTGCCCCACCCCGCCGCCGGGATGATCGCCTTTCTGACAGGCTTATGTGACAACTACTACACTCTCCCATCGGATCAAATGGTTCAGTTCAAAAAGGCAATACCATATATTTCGAGATCGACCGCCAATCTCCTTCCTTGGCACTGGGACCATAGAGACGGCGGGTTTCACTGGAACATTTCGTGAATCCCGAGCAGGATCAGCATCACGCCTGTGGCGGGGCTCAAACCCAGCATGCCGGCGGCAAAGCCGTTGGCCAGGTTATTCAGGGTCAGGGCCAGGCCGAGCACAGCGGCCCCACCTGCCTCGATGCAGCCGGAATAATCCCGGTCCGCCCGCCCTGGATCGCTGATCAGTTGCCTCAGCTCCTTCAGCCAGCTCAGGCAGCCACCCCCACCTCCGGCCTCGCGCCTTCCACGTCCCTTTTCAGCAGGGCTTTCCTGCCGGAAGGACTGGATAAGCACGTAGAGGCCGGCGATAATGATGATGCCGCCGGACGCTGGCTTCGGACCTCTTTTATTCCGGGGTCTCCGGATCTGGAATAGCCTGCTCTTTTTCAAAGCGAGCCTCGGCCACCACGTCCGACAGGGACTCCTGGGCCTCGGCAAAGCCGGACTTGATCCTATCTGCCAAATCAGTCAGGCTCTGCATCGCCGATGCCAGGGCCGGCTTCATGGCCGGCTTCATGGCCGGCCACAGGGCGGCCGCCGCCAGGGCCACAGCCGCTCCCAGTAGGAAAGCCTTGGTTTCCGGAGCGCCCAGCAGTTTGCCGGGGCTTGTCCTGGGCGCGTCATCCCTCGCTGTCACACCATTGTCAGCCAGTTGGCGCCGCACCTCCTCCCGAATGATCCGGGCCAGTTCCGTTTCCAGGTTATCAGCCATCTAGTTGTACTCCTCCTTTAGTAAGAGACAATTTACTCAAAGACGCCACTCTTTCCACCAGAAAATCCAGGACAGCCGGGAACAGGATCAACGGCGCCGACCCGGCCCAATCGCCCAAGGACAGCGCCCTGGTGCCAAATAGTCGCTGCCCGAACGGCAGGTAGATGGACAGGGCCAGCAACCCCACCGAAACCGCCGATGCTCCGGTAAGCATCGTTGACGGCAGGCCCTTGGGACGGCAGGCCAGGGCATAGACGATCTGCTGGGCGGTCAGCCCCCCGAAGGCCAGCGTCCGGGCGGTGGTCAGATCCGTGGTCTGCAGCAGGCGCCGGTAGGCCAGCAGCACTGTCAATCCGCTGCTCAGACCGGTTACCATCAACCGGCGGTTAAAATCGGGGTTCAATAGGTGCATGCCCTGACGGGTGCGTTGCGGCGGCTGCCGCATCACATCCGGATCCGGTGGAGAAACGCTCAAAGCAATGGCCGGCAGGCCGTCGCCGATCAGGTTGATCCAGAGCAGTTGCAAGGGCAGCAGAGGCAGCGGCAGCCCCAGGAAGACCGCTCCCAGCATCAGAACCACCTCGCCGGCGTTAGTACCCAGCAAGTACTGCAGGCTGCGCCGGATGTTCCGGTAGGTACCGCGCCCCTCCTCCACTGCCGCCACGATGGTGGTGAAGTTGTCATCACTGAGCACCAGGCTGGCTGCCTCCCGGGTGACGTCGGTTCCGATCTTGCCCATGGCAATCCCGATGTCCGCCTCCTTGACTGCCGGGGCGTCGTTGGCGCCATCGCCGGTCATGACCACTACCTCGCCTAGGCCCTTCAAGCTCTTGACGATATCGTACTTGTGGCGGGGCAGCACCTGGGCAAACACCTTGGTCATGGAAGCCAGCTTGGCCAGTTGGGCAGCTTCCATGCCATCCAACTCCGCTCCGGTGAGCACCGGATCCCCAGGGGCCATGAGGCCCAACTCCAGAGCGATCGCCCGGGCCGTGGCCGGATGGTCGCCGGTTATCATCTTCACCTCGATACCCGCCTGGCGGCAGGTGGCCAGGGCCTGGCCGACCTCCGGGCGCGGCGGGTCATGCATGGCAATAAGGCCGGCAAAGGCCATGTTTCTTTCCAGCTCTTCGTCGCTCGCCTGCTCCAGTTCAGTTGCGGTGATCCGCTTGTAGGATACCGCCAGCACCCGCAGCGCCTGCTCCGACAGCCCCTGAGTCTGCTGCTGGTAGAAGAGGCGCATGGTGGGAAAGAGGGTTATCTCCTTGCCCCCTTCCCGGAAGAGCCTGCACCTTTTCAGGATCGCCTCCGGCGCCCCCTTGGCGAAGACCCAGGCCTCTCCATCCTGATCGGTGCAGGCGACCAGCATGCACCGGCGATTGCTGTCAAAGGGTATCATCCGCTCTATCCGATACCGCTGTTTCAACTCGTCCTGCCAGAGGCCGGCCTTGGCCGCCGCCACCAGCAGCGCCCCTTCAGTCGGGTCGCCGGTGATCTGCCAGGCGTCGTCGTCGGACTGCGGCGGTGTCAGCCGGGCATCGTTGCACAGGGAAGACGCCAGCAAAGCCAGCCGCAGACCCTCGTCAACACCCCGGCACCCGTCGGATATGAAGTTGCCTTGCGGGTTGTAGCCGTCGCCGGTCACTGACCACCAGCGGTCGGTGTAGATGACCCGCACCGTCATCTGGTTCTGGGTCAGGGTTCCGGTCTTGTCGCAGCAGATCACGGTGGCGCAGCCCAGGGTTTCCACCACTGCCAACCGGCGCACGATCGCCCGACGCCGGGCCATACGCTGCACCCCCACCGCCAGAGCCACCGTGGCAATGGCGGGCAGCCCCTCGGGAATGGCGGCCACCGCCAGGCTGGCGCCGCTTAGCAGCATCTCCACCATGCTACGGCCCCGCAGCAGGCCGCTGACTACCAGGACGGCGCAGGCGCCCAGGGAATACTGCATGATGCGCGACCCCACCTCGCCCAGGTTCTGTTGGAGAGGTGTCTGCTGGGGGCGGCTCTCCTTGAGCATGGCCGCAATCAGCCCCATCTGGGTGTTCATGCCGGTGGCAAAGACCATGGCCCTGGCGCGGCCGCGGGTGATGTTGGTGCCCATGAACAGGCAGGCACTGCTTCCGCCCGCCTGGTGGCTCTTGGAGACCGGGTAGGACTCGCCGGTCAGGCAGGATTCGTCCACGTCCAGGTCCCATTCGGAGAGCAGACGAAGGTCAGCCGGGACCTTGTCCCCGCTCCGCAGCAGCACCACATCCCCGGGGACCAGCATGGCGGCAGGGATCTCCTGCTCCGCACCTTCCCTGATCACGCTGGCAACCGGAACCTGCATGTTGCGCAGGGCCATGATCGATTGCTCCGCCTTGCTCTCCTGGAAGGCGCCCAACAGGGCGTTCACGGCTACGATGGCCAGGATGCTGGCAGCATCCCCCAGGTGGCCTAAAAAGGCGTTGACCACCGAGGCCCCGGTGAGCAGTTGCACCAGTTGGTTATCCATCTGCTCCCGGATCCGGGACCAGAAGCTTAAAGCCTCCGGTTCCACCAACACGTTCTGCCGGTATAACTGCAGCCGCCGTTCCACCTCGCCGGAGGACAGGCCATCGGCCGGGTTTGCCTGCAGAGTTTCCAGCAGGGCCGGCAGGTCCAGGGTGGGCACATCCGGCACCTGGACGACTTGGACGCCATCTCCGGCCAGTGGGACCACTTTCTCCAGGGCAGCAGTGGCCTGCTCGCTATCGGGCCGCATCTCTTCTTCGGCCTGCTCCTCTACCCAGCGCAGGCGTCCGGCGTTGATCAACAGAATGAGGCTCAGGATCTTCTGCCCGAACATGGCTGACGTGGCGTTGAATACTTTCAGGAAAGCCAGTCCGATGCCGATCACGTTGCCGGCCCGGGTCAGCAGCAGGTTCTGGATGTAGATCTCCCGGGCCTGTTTGGCCAACCGGAAGATATCGGCGATGCGCCCCGGATCAGCCTGCAGCGAATACATGTCTGCCGAGGTCAGGGGAGCACCCAGGGCCAGGCTGAAATCCGACTGCGCCATGGCTTCCACGTCAACCTGGCTGGAGCCGATGGTCATCACCAGGCGCCCGCTGTCCTTCAACTCCTTGACGATTGCCGCTTTTCCCCCAGGAGTCATCCTGGCATGCCAATGCTCCACACCCAGGCGTCCGGCCAGGAACTCCGTGTATTCCTCGCCGGAGCTGCTCAACAGGACCTGCCTGGTGATCCCCAGTACCCGCAGCATCTCGATTGTCTGCTCCACATTCTCCCGCACCTGCTCCTCAACCGCCATCAATCCCACCGGGTGTCCGTCCACCACGATGTAATAAGGTAGCAGACCAAGCTGTTCATAGCGCAGGGCGCTTGCCTTGCAGTGATCGCAGGCAATCCGTGCCCGCCGCAGCGTGGAACGGGGACCGATCAGCAACTTTTGCTGGTCAACTACCGCCCTCACCGCTCCGCCAGCCAGCAATTCGGCACGCCGCGCCCGCGGCGGCTGGATCCCCTGTTCCTGAACCTGGCGCCACAGGGCCGGGCTCATCGGATGCGTCACTTCCCGGTAGGCGGCCGCCGCCAATCCGAGCAAACGTTCAACCGGGTAGGCCTGGTCAATCGCATGGAAGTCCTTGACCACGGGCCCCGCTGAGAAGATCCGGGCCTCACACCAGACAACCGTATCCAGGGACGGCAGAGCCAGCAGGTGCCGTCCGTCGCCGAGCAGATAGCCGTTCTCGTTGACATGGCGCTGGCCGGTCAACGACACGGTGGACTCGGCCAGCTTGACCGCAGCCGGCACTCCCGCTACCAGCATGGCCAGGGCCTGTTGGAAATCGCGCCGCAAAAAATAAACACCACCAGCCAACGCCAGGGTCAGCTTGGTGGTGTTCTCGATCTGCGCGGACAACCGCCCGGCATCGGCGGGCGGCAGGGATGCCTGCCTGAGATCGATTGACTGCTCCTCGGCCAGGTCCAGGTAGTTGGCTTTGGCCTTAGCCAACGCCACCTTTTCCGCAACATTCAGCGTCTCGGTAAGGAACAGGACGATCACCCCGGGCATGCTTTCACGCGCCAGCATCAGGGCAAAGGAGGCAGCAGCCAGCAGCAGGTCGGTATTCAAAACCTGGCCGCGACCGGCCACTCTTATGCCCCGTTTCAACACCGGGTAGCCGGCCAGAACGCTGACCAGGGCCGCCATGTTGATGATCTGGGGCGACTTTGACAACGGGGAAACCCCCCGCACTACACGTCTCAAGGAGAGGGCTCCCAGCAGCAGGCCGGCGCCCGCCAGGCGCAGCACATCCCCGGTATGATCGGCCTGCCCGGACACAGCCCGTCCGGCCACGGCAGGCACCCGCCTGTCCGGGCTTACCCCCCGCCGGTTGTCGCTCCCGATAAAGTGCCGGTGCAGTGTCCGCGCCTGGTCCCCCTGACCCGGCAATGCCGGGCGCGTCGGGGGCGATGCCATAGAGGAGGCCGCAGCCTCTCCCACATGCTCGATCAACTCCGCCTCGCCGAGTATGGCCGGGCGGTACAGGATCAACAGGCTGCCGGTGAGAGAGTTCGCCTGGACTGAAGTGATTGCAGGATGCTGCTGCAGCAGTTCACATAAAGATGCCCGGGACAGGCGCCCCGATTTCAGTCCCGCCAACTGCAAGCGTAGTCGGCCCGGCAGGCGGTGGCGTACCGACAACAATTCTCCTTCTTTTACCAAAAAAATCACCATGTTGTATAAATTGTGTAAATGAGACGCTACTGCCCACGCTTCGCTAGAAGCGGGGACTTCTGTCGAGTCGTGTTAAAAATTTGGGTCCAGGGCAGACTAGGAATGGCAACTAGGAATATTGATTTCCCAACGTGCTTGAATTATACTAAATATCTTTATCCGTCCCACTTTGTAAAGTTATACCAGGAAAGGATGGTGTCACAAAATGTTCACAAGATTGGGGCAAGCTCTCGGGCCCTGGGGTTTGCTTGCGGTAGGCGTTGTAGTCGGCGTCGCGGCATCTCCGCCGCTCCGCAAGTGCGCACGCCGCCTCGCAGTCCAGGCTACACGTGGTGTCCTCAGCATTGCGGACGAGGCCAAGAAACTCACGGATGATGTCAAGAAGGCCGCCTGTGGGGCTAAGGGCGACCTGAACAAACTAGTCGAAGAAGCAAGAACCTGAATGCGGATGCGAACGTCAACTAATATCTGTGACAGATTTTTATAATCTAGTACAATGTCCCCTGAGTCGCGAGGATTACGAGGATAAAATGATGAATCAGGGCCATATTAGAATACGCTCTCTAACTTAACAGCAGCTTTGGGTACTGGAAACTGTTCGTTACAGATCAACACCAGAACAAACGTACTAAAAGTATGCGCATACCGACAAAGCGCCTAGAAATCACGGGCGTATTTGTTTCTGTGGGCGATTCCCCTCGGAGAAATCGAAGATCGCATCCAGGGACTCATCGGTGAATAGTCCTGCCCATACATGGAAAGGGGAGGCCGTTTTCAGCCTCCTAGCAGTCGCTCTCGTCCCGACATCACCCAGACTGAATGCGAATCCAAGCCGCGGCCCCGCTCACGAAAACCTTATCATAGGATAAAAAGTAGGATATAATGATTGTAGAAAATCTACAATGGAGGTTGGTGGGTATGCTGGTGCCAACGGATTGCATTGTAAGTATCACCGAGGCCAATCAGAACTTTTCCAAGGTGGCCCGGTTGGTGGATGAGCGCAGCCAAGTGGTTGTTATGAAAAACAACAAACCCAAATATCTGGTCATCGACCTGGAGCAGTATGAGAAAGAACAGGCTGCAAGGAAAGAGTTCGATAGGTTGGCCGACAAGATCCTGGTGGAACGAATTCAGTTGTTTAGGAAGCTGGCAGAATGATACGCTATCTGACGGCTCAAGAAGTGATCTTCTTGCACGATAAAGCGCTGGCAGCGACGGGCGGTATTCAGGGCATAGTCAATGTCGGCTTGCTGGAATCTGCCGTGGAGAATGCCAAGGCAACCTTCGAGGGGCAGGACCTGTTTCCCGATCTGGAGAGCAAGTGTGCTGCCACCGTCTTCAGCCTGATCCAGAACCATCCCTTCGCCGATGGCAATAAGCGCACCGGCGCCTACGTGTTGCTAATGATGCTGGAGCTCAACGAGCGACGTCGGGCCGCGCTGGATGCCGAGGTGGAAAGGGTAATCATGGCGGTAGCCGGCGGCGCCATGACCAGGGATGAGTTGGATAACTGGCTGAGGCTGGTTTTGACACCGGCGCTGGAGAGTGAGACCCTCAAGTGTGAGCGGTAAAATAAAAGGGACGATTTCCGGCCAAAGAGATGAGTTGTAATCTCCACCTAAGCCCCTGCTATGAATGAACTACTTGGTAGCTTTGTTTTCCTCTCATATACTTCTTTAAAGCATCATAAAAGTTTTCTCTGCTGCCTGCCATAATTATTACTATGACTTCTCCTTGTTGATTTTCTCCTAAAGTATATGCTATTTCATAATTTACATTATCGTAGTCTACATCATAGCAATATATTCCATCCAAATCTCCTTTTTTCACTTGTCCCGCATCAGGATTTTCTCTGATAAGTTTTATGGCATCTTCATATATTTTCTTTAAATGCTTGTCTTTTATTTTTTTTAGATACCTTTCAGCAGCTAGTAAAAAATCAATTGGGAGCATTTCTAGTCCTCCAGGTCCGAAAATATTTCCTTAAGTTTTTCATCTCCGGACCCTTCAAGCTTGCTTGCTATTAACCTAGCTTCTTCTAGCATTTTTTCAATGGCAGGTTGAACCTGAGCATGCATTTTTTTAAATTGCTCTACTAGCTTCTGACCTTCATAACCTTGTCTTACAAGATCCTCTAAGATTACTTCTGCAAACTCGGTGTCTTTGGGCACTGGTCGGATAATTATCATTGTTGAATTAGGCATTATGCATTCAACTTCATCACGTATGTTGAGCTTATTAAAAAAATCAGCAGGAATAGTTATTTGCCTTTTCTTTGAAACACTTATTCTCTTAGTCCTCACGTGTCCAGAATCCAAAATATCACCTATCCTTGTTTTCTTAGGTACACGTTCCAAAGTATTTACCGACATATTATATGCTCCTTTCTAAAAATAATGCTTAGATTCTTTGAAGTTAAGATTTCTTGGTTTCTTGGTTTCTTGGTTATTATACCATAGGTTAATATTCTTTGAAAGAGCCATTTAAAAAACTTTTTGTATCTACACCGCCACCTGTATTGCTGGTCGTGGCCCATTTTGGTAGCCCAGCAGTCGTTCAAGGCACCAATGGCACCGAAGGCGGCGAAAGAATTTATGCTCCCAAAACAGAGCCTGAACCAACGCCGGGTGATAGCCTACAAGACCAGGTACCTGCCGGTCGATGTAATCATCGAGCAGATACTGGCCACCAGACTTGATGCCAAGACCCATGATATGGACGCCGTGCTCTCTGCCTACAAGTCCCGCCACTGGGTGGAGGACCGGTTCCGCAATACTAAGAGCACCCTGAAGATCAGGCCGGTGTTCCTGCAGAATGACGATCGGATCGGGTCGCTCGTCCTTGTCACTGTCATCGCCCTGACCGTTTATACCCTGATCGAGTAGGTCTGCCAGCAAGAAAGGCTTGCCAGTTCGGCCAGGCAGGCGCTCTTCATGTTCCGATTGCCGTTGATCGTCAGGCTGACGATCAACGGTCAGTCAATACAGCAGATCGGCAACATTCAGCCCTTCATGCATGAGATTCTTGATGCCTTGAATGTCAGACCGCTGGAGATTGATGACATGAATACCGGGTAAAGTGACCTAATCACAGATTTTTAAAAACATTTTATCGAAGCCTGGATAGGCTTTCCGCTAGTGCGGAAAATGGGGACAGAAGCTTTGTGAACAAACTTCAGGCTCTTTCGCCTACAGTTTTATTTTCAATCAGCATTAGTTGTTTTCCTGCACTACATCCTGTAAATAGCGCGTGATCCGATCCCGATTCGCATCGAGACTGGAGAACAGTTTCTCACATACGTCGCTGAAGCGGGCCAGCACCTTACGGTTGATGGATTCCTGATCCTCGAAAACGCCAAGCGAGCGGTGCGGTAAACCCCGTTTCTCGAACTGTAAAAGGGCGATGGTTGTGTCACGAGCTCGGTCGTCATTGGGCAGCGCTCGCAATCAAGGTGGCACAAAACTCGCTACGCTCGCAATCAAGGTGGCCAAGTCATAGGTCGCTCATCGGGATCAGCAAGCCAACTACCGGGTACCATCCATCTGCCTTAAACCTTGCGATGGACTACCATGAGCAGTTACAAAATACTTGAAAAAGCGTTCGGCATGCCCCATGTATATCCGTCCTTACCTACTCGTCATAGCTACCACCGGCATAGGCGCAAACGCCGACCCGGGGCGAGTTGACAACCGGGAGCAGCATCTCCTCGCCACATTCATGCTCCTTGGCACAATCGTCGCAGAGCCACCCGGTATCGTCGTAGATGCATTCGCAGCATACGTTTGTCGCCGGTTTGCCGCAACAAGAACATTGAATATCGGGTTGATGGTTGCGCGCCAGCAGTTTGACGCTTCTTTTTCTTTTCTTTCCGTAATATTCCGAAACGACCTTTAATTTCAGACTCGTGGTACTGCCAAAGTCATATTCATACTTGAACTGCGTACCTACTTCAAGGATTTTCTCCAGCCTGATATTCATGCTCTTATCCCCGAGTGATCTGTCAGGACTCGAAGAAAAGTATTGTCCGTTTATCTCGAATGCACTCAAATGCCCGCAGCACTCCAGCCATATGTCACGCAAAAAGCCATCCAACGCATCAAGGGTTGAGCCTACAAATATGTCCATATAAATCCAATATTTCGGATCGTGTAATCCTTGCACAGCGAAGCAGTAATATTTTCCCGATTTGTCATTGTCCTCTGCCACACATTCCCCGGATATCACCCTGCATTTGTCAAGATGCTTTTTGATCATTCTCTTGCTGACGGTCTCACCGCACAGCAGACACTTGCCATCGCTTGTTTCAGCCATATCCTGAACCCTCCCCCACTGATATCTGGCATAGAATTTTTGCGCACCCGCCACCATCTAAATTTCCAGCGTTTTCAGGTTAATAAAGCTGAAGATCCGCTGTTTGCCTTTTTCCAGGTTTGACACCTGTCTGATCCTTGAGCAGGTAGAGGGCGCCGATTTCGCCCAAATGCTCTATTTTGATTGCAAAAACAATATCCCCGGCCGTTCGCTTGCCGGCCATCTTCACACCATCCTTCAATCGCCAAGGTTCTCCCGGGCCCTTTTTCTCAGCGCCTTTTCTTGCCGTTTCTGATATATCTCCCGGATCCAAACAGCTACCGGGGCCTTCCACGGTTCGCTTTTGCTGGGGATGTTTTTGATCAGATTTCTCGGATTCAATCCCATCTCTCTGGCCATTTTCACTGTTTCCACGTTCAGTCGGCATTTCTTCTTAGCTTCGTCCCATTCTGCATCCCTTTTTTCTCTGCCTGTCATCCAATTATCCTTTCCAGGTAAGATATCGAATTATTTCATCCTGGAGCATTATCGGTAACTGCTCAGGTTGCGTCCGAGCACGGTGGTTAGTCGGCTAGCTGATTCCACCCCACCCAGCGGGTACCCGGGGTGCCCACAAAGCTCGCTACGCTCGCAATCAAGGTGGCCAAATTGTCATAGGTCGCTCGCCGGAATTCAGCCAGCCGATTGCGATAGATTTGCATCCTTTGAAAACAAAGCTTTGTGAGAACTGCCCTGAGTAGTCACCCTGGTTGTACCTAAAACTCTGTAAGTTTGTTAGTAGCCTGAGCAGTTACTGTAAGGCTAAATAACTCATCCAAGGCACGCTTGGCAGCATCCTGCTCCCATATACCTGCAGGAGTTGCCTCTGGTGTTGATACTTCATTTGGGTTGTCGTCGAATAACGAAAGTTGTTGTGCGTAATCTTTCATGCTCAACTATCCCTCCCCCGCGCGGGTGAGTGTTCGCTCCATAGGTGACCTCAGCAAAGCAGTGGCTATTTTATAAATCTCCTTTACCAATAGCCTCAGGTCGTGTGCTGTATACGTTCATGGTGTTATAGGTACTTTAAAAATATCCACCTTTGTCTCCAGGCATTTTCGTAGGGACAGGTCATTGGCACCAATTTCAAACCAATTATTGGGCTTTTGGTAAAAATCAAGGCCACGCCCGATTTTGATTACCCAACCATTATCCAAGCGGATTTCACGATCATGCAAATTGGGATTTACTTTGATTTCCAGAATGATGTCCAATTCAAGCAAGCTTTGCTTAAGCTCATCAAGCCTATCGTGCATTTCCGAAACATTGGAGCTATCGTCAGGAGCAGTAATCAGGTTTATCTTCCGGATCGGTGAGAGCTTTACAGCAGTCTCACAGAAGCGGACAAAATTCTGAATCTGATAAGGCACACGCATATAAGGGTCTTCTATGATGATTTCCTTGACTACTTTTAAATATGGTCCGATGATCGACTCGTAGCTGTATCCTGTCTCCCCATAGAAAATCGTATAATGCCGCTCACTGGGTTCATCTTCATTGGGAATCTTGGAGCGATCTTCGCTCATGTCTTGTACATAGGATGATATACCATCGCTATTTATTTCACTGGTTCCAGGAGCAGGCAAATGTTGTTTTTCCTTAGATGGTTCCCCCTGTCTTAATAAGCCGGCCGCTGGAGATTGCTCAAGTTCTTTACGGACTGGTTTTTGGGTAGCTCGGGCATTTTTAGACTCGAGACAATAGATTACAACCTCATGCCCGTCTGCAGTGAAGTAAGAGAGATTGATGTTCGCGAATTCATCATCCGGTTTTCGCTTGTTCATCTGCTCCTTGACGCGACGGCGGCATTCCACAGCATATGCTACGTATTCTTCAAACTCTTCGTCTTTCGGTTCGGCAACCGGGTGTAGTATTTTTAAGAAGGCGCACACAGTTTTTTTAATGCTCTTCTCATCACGGCCCTCAACACTTTGACCTAGCCGGATTCTTTTACTGACATCCTCGTACCGATTAGTGTGGCTAAACTGATAATGGAAAGCTTCAGCCAGGTAATCGGTTACGAAGCCGTAGTTACTGGTCAGGTAGTCACTGCTGTTTTTTGGCATTTCCCACCCCGGCAGATAACAATCGAACCGATCCATTATTGCCAGGTCAAACTCCTTGGGCAGAGGTATAAACAAATCGTAATCCGTCGAGTTGACAATCTGTTCGATGGAGTAGTCTATATTCCCTACAAAGGCCATGCTGGCATCGGCGATCACGTCGACGCCTCGAGAAAACCGCCCATTAGCCATGTAATCCTTCATAATCTGGATGGTGTCCGCGTCCTTGATCTTGATGCCGGCAACCTCATCAAAAGCGACCGCGTCCCAGAAGCCCACTAGGCCGATTTTATTCCGAGCGTTATTGTAGAAAAGGGTTGCTTTAGTAGCCTGACCGCCGCTGAGCAGGGTCGCATAGGGTGAAAACTCACTGAAGAAGTATGATTTACCAGTCCCCCGAGGGCCTAACTCTATGAAATTATAGTTAGCCTCCACTAGAGGCGCTAGCCGGGCAATGAAATGGAATTTCTCTCGTTTCGTTAGTTTTGAGGGCTCTAGCCCCAGCGAACGAAGCACGACGTCCATCCACTCATCCCGGGTAAATTCACACCGGCCATCCCCATAAGCTTCAAAATCAAAGCGGCTGAGCTGGATTGGTCGAAGTTCCTCAATTAAAAACGCATAATTGTCCTGGTCAATATCGTTATAGGCAATTGTCACTTCCGCCCAGATGCCGCCCTCCAAGAGACGATCATTGTCCCGGTAGAATTTCTCTCCGATGGCGATGCGATGAGAGTTGAAGTTCTCCAAGGCAGCCCAGTGGCGTTTTTCCTTTTCAACATAGCTCACATGTATTTTGTCAATGAAGCGATGCTCGCCTTTGATAGCCACTTTTGATTGGGCGGCGTTGGC
>PKYJ01000139.1 GCA_003132605.1 Peptococcaceae bacterium
TTAGTGGTGAGCGAGCGAACATCTTAGGCACTGGGTACCGTGCTGTGGGCCCTCTGAGCGCGGTACCCCGAAGCTCAGAGACTGCCAAAAACAGTTCGCGATTGTCAGGCTGTCGGCAAGGGTGTTTTTATGGTGTCCGGGAACGCAACACAATTTGGGATGAGGGGAAGGTTTTCAGGAGATGCTGCCAACGCCGCGCCGTTACTCTTTAGCCGCTGCATCTGCAGAAGGGGAACACGAATTGACCGCCTTCGACAAGGCGCTTCTCAAAGCGGGAGTAGGCAACGTCAATTTGCTCAGGGTGAGCAGTATACTGCCCCCTGGCGCAGTCTATGAAGCCAGACTGGAAATTCCACCGGGTTCGCTGGTTCCGATCGCTTACGGCACGCTGGTCTGTGCTGAGACGGGCGCACACATCGCTGCCGCAGTGGCGGTGGGGATCGGGGCCGGGGCGGGGGACTTCGGAGTGATCATGGAGTTTGCCGGCCACTGTGGCCGTCAGGACGCAGAGCGCCGCGTGAGCGAGATGGTGACCGAGGCCTTTCAACATCGGGGAATGGAACTGGCGGAGATCAAGGTGGTTGCAGCCGAGCACCTGGTTGTAACCTGTGGCTGTGTCTTTGCGGCGGTGCCGCTGTGGTACTAGCGGCGCCACTATTGGTGGTTGGTGGTCGTGACCAACGGCCATAATGCGGGATAGGGTAGGGAAAGGAAGCGTAAACATGGAGGTATGGTTCACTGAGCTGCAGTATCCCGGGCTTAAAATAACTTGCAAGGTGCTGCAGACGCTGCACCGGGAGATGAGCCCCTTCCAGGAGATCGTAGTCCTGGATACGGAACGGTTCGGACGGATGCTGGTGCTCGACGGGGCGATCCAGGCGACTATTGCCGATGAGTTCGTCTATCACGAGATGTTGGCTCATGTGCCCATCTGTTCACACCATGATCCCAAAGATGTCCTGATTATCGGTGGCGGTGATGGGGGCTGTGCACGGGAGGTGCTTCGGCACCAGCAGATCGAGAGTGTCACCCAGGTGGAGATCGACCAGCGGGTCGTGGAGGTGAGCCGGCATTTCCTGCCGGAACTGGCCTGCTCCTTCGATAGCCCCCGGATGTCAGTATGCTTCGAGGACGGTATCGCCTTTGTCAAGGATAAGGAAGCCTGCTATGACGTGATCCTGGTGGACGCTCCAGATCCGGTTGGGGTGGCGGCAGGCCTCTTCAGCCGGGAGTTTTACGAGTCGCTCTATCGTGCCCTGCGGCCGGATGGCATCTTTGCCGCCCAGACGGAGTCTCCCTTCTTCAACAAGGACCTGATTGGGATGGTATATGGCGGCGTCAGCAGTATTTTCCCGATCGCCGGACTCTACCTGGCCAACGTGCCGACGTACCCCAGCGGCCTCTGGAGCTTCACCATCGGCAGCAAGAAATATGACCCTGCGCAGGGCCCTGCGGAAACAGCCGGGTCTATGGCCGGTCAGGGGCTGCGCTACTATGCCCCCGAGGTGCACCGGGCGGCCTTCATATTACCCCCGTTTGTCCAAGCTCTCCTGAAGCAGGAGGTCAAGCCTTGAAGCTGAGCGAGCTCTGCATCAAAAACAGTTCATTTTTGGAGAGCCGGGACGATTACCGGAATGCCCGGATCATCCTGTTGGGAGTTCCGCTCGATATCACGTCCAGCTTTCGCACGGGCTCCCGGGAGGCTCCCCAGGCGGTACGCGCTGCCTCCCAGGGGTTGGAGGATTACAGTCCCCGGTTGGACCGGGACCTGGGGGAGTGTGCCGTCTATGATGCCGGAGACCTGCTCCTGCCCTTGGGAAACCTGCAAGCGTGCCTGAACCGGATCGGACAAGCCTGCCGGTTGATTGCCGACGATGGCAAGATCCCTTTCATGCTGGGTGGCGAGCACCTGATCACTCTGCCTGCGGTGCAGGCTATGGCCGAGTTTTTTCCCGGCCTGGCGGTGCTGCAGTTTGACGCCCACGCCGATCTGAGAGACGATTACTTGGGAGAGAGTCTCTCCCACGCCACGGTACTCAGGCGGATCTGCGAAGTGGTTGGTGACAACAACGTGTACCAGTTCGGCATCCGCTCGGGGACGAGGGATGAATTCCAATACGGGCACGCCCACACCAACTTCTACCCTTTCGAGGCTGCCAGGACGCTGCGTTCCTGTCTGCCGGACCTGAAAGAGCGCCCGGTTTACGTGACTCTGGACATCGACATCTTAGATCCGGCCTACGCCCCGGGCACCGGCGCCCCGGAACCGGGGGGTATTCAACCGGCGGAAGTCTTCGAGGTCCTGACCGTGCTTCAGGAGTTGCAGGTGGTTGGCCTGGACATCGTGGAACTGGCGCCGGTCTATGATGCTTCGGGGATCACCGCCATGCTGGTGGCGAAGATGACCCGGGAGGGACTGCTCGCCCTTTCTAGGGCGGCCTTGCCGGCCAGACCCTGAGGTTGAGGTTGGATGGCTGTCCCCTGACGGCAGGAATCAATTGCAAAAAAGGGGATCGACCACAGGTAGAGAATTATAGATCATGATGGAATTGCATTATGAGGGATTGCCAAGTTCTATATCAACCGGAAAGGGGTTGCTGAAGATGTGCGAGTGCTGTACCCCCAAAGAACACCTGGGACATTTTCACATCCATGACATGGGGGGCAAGGACCTGGATGGCCTCAACAATGTTATCCGCAGGCTGCCGGGAGTCTTCAACACCCAGCAGGACGACCACGGGGATGCAGCGGCGGTGGTGCTGTTCGATACCCGCATCATTGCCGAGGAGACCCTGAGGAGCGCCCTCAATGCCCAGGGATTTCAGGCATAGGCCGCCCCATTAACAGGGTGACATTTTCCCTGACGAGTTATACCATGACATTATCGCTGACCGACGACAGGCTAGGATCTGGCTGTTGACTTGCCAAAACAGGGATGTTATAATATGTTTCGTCACTCGGGCGATTAGCTCAGCTGGGAGAGCGCCTGCCTTACAAGCAGGAGGTCGGCAGTTCGAGCCTGTCATCGCCCACCATTGAAAGCCGAACCACCATAAGGGTGAGGACACGGAGCTGTAGTGTAGCGGTTTAACACGTCGGCCTGTCAAGCCGAAGATCGAGGGTTCGATTCCCTTCAGCTCCGCCATTTTGATAGGATGTGGCTCGGTAGCTCAGTTGGTAGAGCAGCGGACTGAAAATCCGCGTGTCGCCAGTTCGACTCTGGCCTGAGCCACCATATGGATGTTACGGGCGGAAGTAGCTCAGCGGTAGAGCATCGCCTTGCCAAGGCGAGGGTCGAGGGTTCAAATCCCTTCTTCCGCTCCATATTATTGTTTAACCTACCCTCTCTTGAGAGGGTTTGTTGTTGTCATGAGGCTGAAATTGTTTTATAATGAGGTTCGAAGTCAATAATGAGCAATGAGGGCAAGTGGCGAAGTGGTTAACGCAGCGGACTGCAAATCCGCCATTCGCCGGTTCAACTCCGGCCTTGCCCTCCAATTTATTTTATAGCCGGGATGGCGGAATTTGTGGGTATATTTCAAGGGTTTTCGGCGTTATCAAAAACGCATGAAGCCCTTTTTTGTTTGAGTAGTCCATTGTGTTTAAAGTAGACACAGCGGACTCGGAGACACTTTGCGGATCAGATTTTAGTTGACGTTCGCA
>PKYJ01000047.1 GCA_003132605.1 Peptococcaceae bacterium
ATCCTGCCGCTACAATCGCAAGGGCGACGATCAGATAATCGGCCGGTTTCATTGTCGGCTCTGATAAATAGGTTCGGGGGCCTCCCCGATAGCCGCGTGCTTCCATGGCGGCTGCCAGTTCATCCGCTCTACCGCAGGTATTGACGGTCAGAGGTATGACCTGGGAGGCGGCAGTCCTGATTCTTTTCATCAGATCACCCGCATGGTAATTGGCTCCCCTTACCGATTGGGCCTCTCTGATCTTGGTGACCTCTTCATAGATGATCGGGATGAATCTCAGGGCGACCGACAACATCATCGCCAGATCGCTCGTGGGGATTTTGAATAACTCCAGGGGTTTCAGGAGCTTCTCCAATCCCCTGATGATCTCTGATGGCAGTGTAACCATCGTCAGAAGTATCGCACTCGAATATAACAGCAAAAATCTCCATGCCAGCAGTGCTCCTGTGGCCAGTCCCTGATAGGCGATCGAGATATGCAGCAGTGGAAACGGGGGAATGGGTGTCCCTCTCGTAAAAAACAGGTGCAACAAGAGGATCAGGATGGGTAAGGGCAACGCTGGCTTCAGGGCCAGCAAGACTGATTTAAAAGACAATCGAGACATGAAAATCATGACCATAAGGAGGATGCCGATAGCCGATAGAAAAAACGGAGTGGTCTGTAAAATGATCATACAGAGAGAGATGGCAACGATGAGCTTGACTCTGGGATCCAGGCCGTGGACCGGGGAGCCGGAAGGTACATAATAACCCAGACAACTCACCATGGGTATCACCACCTTAAGACCTTGACCGTTTTATTTGGGCGAGCAGTTCGGCACAGGCATCGTCGACGGTAATGATATCGGTTCGAACACCTGCTCCCAATTGATGCATTCTCCACATCAGTTCTGTGACTTGGGGAACGGCGATTCCCCGGGCTTTCAGCCAGTCCACCCGGCAGAAAACCTCGTCGGGCTTACCGTCAAGAGCAACCTTCCCCTGGTCAAGTACGATGATCCGATCTGCCCCGACAATTTCATCCACATGGTGCGTGACATGAATGATGGCGACCCCCAGCCGGTGCAATTTATGCAACACTTTGAGAATACTGCGCCGGGCAGTCAGATCGAGAGAGGAAGTCGGTTCATCGAGAACGATGTACTTCGGCTCCATGGCCAGAACCCCTGCTATGGCCAGCAGTTGCTTCTGCCCCTCAGACAGAGCGCGGGAGGAACTGCTGGCGCGATCCTGCAAGCCAACCACTTCAAGTGCATCCTCAACCCGCTTTTTTATCTGTGCCGGTGCCAGATTCAAGTTGCCGGGGCCGAAAGAGACGTCTTCCTCGACAGTCATACCAACTATCTGATTGTCCGGGTTCTGGAAGACCATTCCCACCCGCAGTCTGATTTCTGCAATATCAGAGGGATCGTTTACATCCAACCCGTCCACTTCGACCGTCCCCTGATCTGGCCGTAAAAGAGCGTTGAAATGTCTGATCAGGGTAGATTTGCCGCAACCGTTGGGGCCGACGATGCCAACGAATTCCCCTTCCCCGATGCCCAGGCTGATAAGGTCAAGCACCGGCGCTTCACCGGGGCCATAGCGATAGACCAGATTCTCGACTTTGATCATTGATCCTGTCTGACTCCCGGAAGGTTGATTTTATTCCTCACTTTGAGGGTGATCAGGGCGGCGACGACCAATTTTATCAGATCTCCTGGCAGGAAGGGGACAACTCCGACCAGAAAAGATTTCATCAATGAAAGCCTGGCGACCAGAGACAGCTGCAATAGGCCCAATCCATAAAGAACGACAGTGCCTGACATAAATGAAAATATGATCCAGATAATTCCGGGTTCTTTTTTTACTTCCATCAGCTTTCCGATCGTGTAGGCGCTGGCAATAAACCCGAACAGATAGCCGCCGCTGGGACCAAGCAAGATACCTGGCCCGGCTGTACCCCCTGCAAAGACCGGCAACCCTATCACGCCGAGTAGAACGTAGATTACCTGGCTGATTGCCCCGAAATATCCTCCTAGCAGGGCACCGGATAGACAGACGAAGAGGGTTTGCATGGTGATGGGCACCGGTTGCAGAGGAATTGAGATGTACGCCCCCAGAGCGGTGACAGCGCCGAACATTGATGCAAAAACCATTCCCCTCAGTGGCCTTTTTGAGTTCCTGACCCCAATTCGCTCCTATCGGCCTGAAAATGAACCAGATGATATCAGACTAGCGCCATTCTGAGCAAATGTCAACCTAGAAAATTATTAAGGTTGACATTGCTTTTGCAGGATGAATCCCTAGTATCTTTACCTCATAAGTTCAATAATTTATAAACCTGACACTTAACCTCTGGCGTCAGAGCCCGATGATATGCGCATAAGGCCTGTTCGCCAGTTGAAGGCTAAAGCTGGCAGCAAGCCACTCCTATTAGATTGATTTCAGGTGGGCGATGATGTCGCAGAAACTGTCAAAGTATTGCGCCCCAATGCCCCGCTCCCGGCAGTACCGGTACAGGGCACCCTTGGCGAAGACCAGGTCGGCATGACCGGCGGGACAGGTGTCGGAGTAGCCGTTACCGATGTACACGGTCTGGCCTCCCGGTTCCCTCAACTCTTCCATCAGCCTGGTCTTGCAGGTGCCGCAGTTGCCGCAGTCCGGATTGAGGTGGGGGCACTCGATCTTGAACCCGCCGTCATACACTATCCGGTTGGCATAGAAGGGCAGATCTATGCCATGTTTCTGAAATATGGTTCTGATGTTGAAGTCGTAGCCGTCGCTGAGCACGATCACCCTGTCGCCGCGCTCCCGGCAGGTCTCAAGGAAGGCGGGAAAGCAATCGTCGATCTCGACTCTATCCAGCAACCGCCTGAGATCATCGAGATCGGCGTAAAACAGCTTGAAGGTTTCGTTGGCGCAAGCCTCTGTGGACAACTGCTTCTTTTCCCACAGCTCGTTGAGCGCCTCCCAGCCGGGGGCGGCAAACGCCTCCACCATGGCGTTGCAGGTGTCGACTTTCGTGATGGTGCCGTCAAAATCGACAAAGAAGGTCCTGCTCATGACTGTCTCCAGGCAGCGATCAGAGCACTGGCCGCCCGCTTCAGATCCCGGCTGCCCATGATCGCCGAGATCACCGAGGCGCCGTCAACGCCCGCCCTCTTCACGTCAAGGATATTGGCCTCCCCGATACCTCCGATCCCCACCACTGGGATGGCCACGCTCTGTTTGATCTGCCTCAGGCCATCGATGCCGATTGGGCTTCCGGCATCCACCTTGCTGCCGGTGGCATAGACAGGGCTTGCGCCCAAGTAATCCGCCCCGTTCTGCTCCCCATAAATGGCCTCTTCAACGGTAGACACCGAATAGCCGAGAATCTTGCCCGGCCCCAGAATCCGGCGCGCCACAGCAACCGGCAGGTCATCCTGCCCCACGTGCAGGCCGCCGGCATCCGCCGCCAGGGCGATGTCGAGGCGGTCATTGATGATCAGCGGCACCTGGTAGGCTGCCGCCAACTCCTTCATCCTCACCGCCAGTTGATAGAAATCCCGGCTGGAAGCAGTCTTTTCCCGGAGCTGCAGCATGGTCACACCGCCCTTCAGGGCCTCCTCGACGGCCGTGAACAGGTCCCTGTCCCCGAGGATATCGCGGTCGGTGACTAGGTAAAGGGTGTAATCTACAGCCACCTGACCAGCCCCCTTCTCCTGATCTCGCTTTCCGTGAGGCGGTAGATCGCATCGAACAGTTTGATCCTGAAGGTGCCGGGCAACCCCTCGGCAACCTCCGCCGCCGACTCCGCCGCCACTCCCATGGCCGCCAGCGCCGCCGCCGCCGAGATCACCCGGTCATCGGCCACTGCCACTGCTGCCGCTACCAGGGCGCCGACCATACATCCGGAGCCGGTGATCAGGGACAGCATGTCGCTGCCGTTGTCCACCAGGCAGGTTCTCTGGCCGTCGGTGATGATATCGGTCTTGCCGGTCATGGCTACCACCGTCCGATATCGCAGGGCCAGGTTCTGGCAGGCCTCGACCGCCTCCTCCCCGTCGTCCAGGGAGTCGACGCCCCTCACCTTGCCGGCCCAGCCGGCCAGCGACTTGATCTCTCCGGCGTTCCCCTTGATCACGGAGATGCGGGCGCTGTCCAGCAGTTCGCGGGAGACTTCCTTCTTTCTGCTGATGGCCCCGCAGGCCACCGGGTCGAGCACGATCGGTATTCCGTACTCCGACACTTTCCTTGCTGCCAGGACGGCGGCCCGGTGCTGCTCTTCCGTCAGCGTGCCCAGGTTGATATAGAGGGAGGAGACCGCACCGGCAAACTCCTCCACCTCTTCAGCCGCCTCGCACATGGCCGGTGAGGCCCCGAAGCAGATCAGGATGTTGGCGCAGTCGTTGATGGTGACATAGTTGGTGATCGCCTGCACCAGCGGTGTCCTGTTCCTCACGTCGTTCAAGACTTCTACAATTTGGTCAAGCATGTCTCTCTCCTTCTCAAGGACATATAGTTTCTTAAAAACCGCAGCAGCAGGTAAACTCCAACGGTGACGATGATCGAGGGAACGGTGGACCCGATCATCAGGTTCAGATTCAGCACCAGGTAATAGGTGACCGTTCCCACTGCCGCCGCTGCCAATCCGGACACGTTCCACAACTCATGCGACCGATCGTCCCTGAAAATGAAGTAATCGACGATCACGATGGAAAAAACGGGGGCCAGAAAGGCGCCGATCAGGTAGAGAAAATTGGCGTACTGCTCCATCGGGAAGTAGAGCGCCAGGGCCGTCCCCAGGATGGTGAAGACCAGGATGAGCCGGTTCTTGGAGAACCTGGCCGTCAGGTTCAGCGTGGTCAGCACCGAAGAATAGACGTCCAGGAAGGTGGTGGTGACCGTCGCCAGGATCACGATCAGCAGGGCGGAATACCCCATATTCATCTTGGCCAGGATCCCGATCGGGTCGGAGGTGCCGGCGTACAGCGCAGAGAGCAGCCCGATCAGGTACATGAAGGAACTGCCCAGAAAATACCCGGCAAAACTGCCGAAAAAGCTGCCCCTGGCGCTCCTGGCCGTCTGCGTGTAGTCGGAGATCAGCGGCATCCAGGACAAGGGCATGATGATGCTGAGCTCCAGCGCCGCCCCGAAGGAGATGCTCCCCAGCACCGGCTGCACGGTGGCGCCTCCCTGCAGCACGGCCTTCAGCATGATCAGGCTCAGGAAGAATAATAGGGCCACGGCTACATTGTTGACGATACTGATCCCCCGGTCGGTGGTCAACGCCCAGATGCCCACCAGGAGGCCGGTGAAAAGCACGGGCAGGACAAAGCTGTGCAGGCCGAACAGACTGCCCGTGAGCGCCTGCAGCGAGCGGGCGCACTGGATCAGCATGATCGCCGTCCAGCCGAGCAGTTGGATGATATTGAAGACGGAGATCGGATAGGACCCGTAGCGGCCCAGGGAGAGCCGGCTGGAGATCAGGGACGGGGTACGCTCCCGGAAGCCGATGATGCCAACCAGGGCAAAGATCAGAGTGCCCACCAGGTGGCCTGCCAGGACGGCGATGATCCCCTGCTTCAGACCCAGGGGGGCGAGCAAACTGCCCGTCATGATCTCGGCCAGGGACACGGCAGCCCCGAACCACAGGGCAAACAAGCTGAATCCACCGGTTCTTTTGGCCTCACTCACTGTAAAGACCCGCCTTCCGGTAAAGTTCGTAGAAATGCCCGACGGGACCGGCTCCCCGGCCGATTTCCAGAGCATGCTCGATCGCCCCGGTGATGTATGCCTTGGACATCCTGACCGCCTCCAGGAGCGGGCGCCCTTCAGCCAGATACACGGCGATCGCCGAGGAGTAGGTACACCCCGTGCCGTGGGTGTTCTTGGTCTCGATCCGCTTTGACGTCAGATAATGAAACTCCCTGCCGTCATACACCACGTCGACCGCATCTCCCTCCAGGTGGCCGCCCTTGACGACCACGGCCCTGGCGCCCAGGGCGCAGATCTTCACGGCCGCCTGTTTCATCCGGTCAACAGAGTCGACGGAGTCATGCGTGATCACCCCCGCCTCGAACAGGTTCGGGGTGACCACCGACGCCAGGGGAAACAGCACCCGGACCAGTTCGGTCTCTGCCTTCGGGTTCAGCAGACGGCAGCCGCTCTTGGAGACCATCACCGGGTCGACCACGATCCTGGCGGCGCCGTGATGGCTCAGACGCTCGCCGATGGCCTCGATGATGTCGATGTTGGAGACCATGCCGATCTTGACGGCGTCGATCCGGATATCTTCAAAAAGTGAGTCGATCTGCTCCCTGACGATCTCCGCGTCCAGCTCCCTGACGCCGGATACCCCGCGGGTATTCTGGGCGGTCACCGCCGTGATCACGCTCATGCCGTAAGCGCCGAGAGCGCTGAAGGTTTTCAGGTCCGCCTGGATCCCGGCCCCTCCGCAGGAATCGGAGCCGGCTATGGTCAGCACATTTTTCATCTTGTTCCCCCTCCGCTATTTTTATCTGTTCCGGTACAACCGGCAGCATCAGCAGCCATTCACCCCTTCAAATGTTTCTCACGTAATGTCGAAATATGTTTCCCGGAACATACCCGCCTACTAAAATAAAGGGTATTCGGATTTTTATGTGGATCAGTGCTTATTGTTTTCCAGTGGTTATATATCTTCCGGGAGGAAGGAGATGGATAATATAGTTTTTCCTCCTGATTGATCGGTGATATAATTGACATGATGAAAAGCATATAAGGGGGAACTATCAGTGGAAAGAATCGTATGCGATCAAGAGATCCTGGGCGGTAAGCCAGTAATAAAAGGTACCAGAATTGCGGTTTATTTAATCCTCGATCTGCTATCAGAGGGATATTCAATTGAAGATATAAATAAGCTCTATCCCCACATTACCGACGAAGATATCAAGGCCTGCGTTAAATATGCCGCTCAACTGTGCCAGGTCGGCGAGATTGCTGAACCTTTTGGAGCCACTGGCAATGCTTAGACTGCTATCAGATGAGAATATCTTCCCATCGACTTTAGCACTTCTTCGTTCCCATGGACTTGATGTCAAAGACATTAAGGAAATGAAATTATGTGGCATCAACGATAAAAAAGTTATGGAGCTAGCCCGGCGCGAAGATAGACTACTCATTACTTTAGATATGCATTTCTCCAATGTCTTTCTTTTTCCACCCTCAGAATGCCCTGGCATCATTGTCGTACGCGTCCGGCCAGCCGTACCATCTAAAGTAGATCAAGCGATTAAGTGTTGTCTTCAAGCATTGCAACCGGAAAAAGTCAAGAACGCTCTGATAATTGTAGAGGAAAACAAATTTAGAATAAGAAAATGACCTTCACAGACAACCCCCTTTCTCCGCCACCTACCGCCGATACTCGCCGCTCCACCGGCCACTAGCATTCCCAAATCATGTGCCGAAACAGGCTGCACCTGGTGCTTACAGGGATGAGAGATGAACTGGCGCTTTTGTTACCGGTTACTTTTAGCATTTCTGCAAACACCAGGTGCAGCCTGTTTCGGCACATGATTTGGGAATGCTAGTGGCCGGTGGAGCGGCGAGTATCGGCGGTAGGTGGCGGAGAAAGGGGGTTGTCTGTGAAGGTCATTT